>DATMWM010000466.1:0-9799 GCA_035562535.1 Rhodocyclaceae bacterium
GCGCTACAACCGCGTGTTCTCGACCGCGCTGTGCTCGCCGACCCGCGCCGCGCTGATCACCGGGCGCAGCCATCACTCGGCCGGATTCGGCGTGATCTCGGAGCAGTCCACCGGCTTCCCCGGCTACAACAGCATCATAGGCAAGGACAAGGCGACGATAGGCCGGATCCTGCGCGACAACGGCTACTCCACCTCGTGGTTCGGCAAGAATCACAACACGCCGGCCTTCGCGGCCAGCCAGGTCGGGCCGTTCGACCAGTGGCCGATCGGCATGGGCTTCGAGTACTTCTATGGCTTCGTCGGCGGCGATGCCAACCAGTGGCAGCCGAACCTGTTCCGCAACACGACGCAGATCTTTCCGTTCGAGGGCAAGCCGCCCGGCACCTGGAACCTGGTCACCGCGATGGCCGACGACGCGATCGACTACATGACGCGCATGCACCAGATCGATCCGAGCAAGCCGGTCTTCATCAAGTACGCGCCCGGCGCCACCCACGCGCCGCACCACCCGACCAAGGAATGGGTGGAGAAGATCAGCGCGATGCACCTCTTCGACGACGGCTACGAGAAGCTGCGCGAGCGGATCTTCGAGAACCAGAAGAAGCTCGGCGTGATCCCGAAGGACACCAAGCTGCCGCCCTGGCCGAAGGACCACCTGAAGCCCTGGGACCAGCTCAGCGCCGAAGAGAAGAAGCTGTTCATCCGCCAGGTCGAGGTCTTCGCCGCCTATGCCGCCTACAGCGACTACGAGATCGGCCGCGTGATCAAGGCATTCCAGGACATCGGCAAGCTCGACAACACGCTGGTCATCTACATCAACGGCGACAACGGTACGTCCGCCGAGGGCGGCCCGCTGGGCACGCCCAACGAGGTCGCGTTCTTCAACGGCCTGAACAAGCTGCCGACCGAGGTGCAGATGAAGTTCTACGACGTCTGGGGCACCGAGCAGACCTACAACCACATGTCCGCCGGCTGGTCCTGGGCCTTCGACACGCCGTTTCCCTGGTTCAAGCAGAACGCCTCGCAGCTGGGCGGCATCAACCAGAACATGGTCGTGTCGTGGCCGGCGCGCATCAAGGACAAGGGGGCCTTGCGCGAGCAGTTCGTGCACGTCATCGACGTCGTGCCGACCATCCTCGAAGCGGCGGGCATCAAGGCGCCGGAGGCGGTGGATGGGATCAGGCAGGCGCCGATCGAGGGCACCAGCTTCGCCTACACCTTCGACACGGCGAATGCCAAGGCGGCGACGCGGCACAAGACCCAGTACTTCGAGATGATGGGCCAGTGGGCGCTGTACGACGACGGCTGGTTCCTCAGCACCAAGGTCAACCGCGCGCCGTGGGAGGCCTTCGGCCCGGCCAATGCCAATCCGCTCGACAACCAGGTGCTTGAGCTCTACAACCTGAACACCGACTTCAGCCAGACCACCGATCTCGCCGCGAAGTATCCGCAGAAGGTCAAGCAGATGAAGACCAGGTTCATCGCCGAGGCGAAGAAGCACCAGGTGTTTCCGATGGACGCCTCGGTGGCGGCCCGCATCGTGGCGCCGCGGCCGAATATCACCGCCGGGCGCAGCGAGTTCGTCTACACGCGGCCGATGATCGGGCTGCCGCAGGGCGACTCGCCGCTGCTGCTGAATGCCTCCTATACGGTCACGGCCGACATCGAGGTGCCCCAGGGCGGCGCCGAGGGCATGATCCTGACTTCGGGCGGGCGCTTCGGTGGCTACGGCTTCTACCTGCTCAAGGGCAGGCCGGTGTGGCTGTGGAACCTGGTCGACCTGGAGCGCCTCAAGTGGGAAGGCACCGAGGCGCTGGCGCCGGGCAGGCACACGGTCGAGTTCGACTTCAAGTACGACGGTCTCGGCGCAGGCACCCTGGCCTTCAACGACTTCAGCGGGGTGGGCCGGCCCGGCACGGGCACGCTGAAGGTCGATGGCAAGGTGGTCGCGACCAAGCAGATGCCCAAGACACTGCCGATGATCCTGCAGTGGGACGAGTCCTTCGACGTCGGCTCCGACACCTTGACCGGCGTGAACGACCAGGATTACAAGCCGCCGTTTGCACTGACCGCCACGCTCAACAAGCTGACCATCAAGGTGGATCGCCCGCAGCTGTCGCCCGAGGACGTCAAGAAGTTCGAAGCGGCGATGAAGGCCAAGGCGGTGCGCGACTGACCGCCTCGGCCCGCGGCAGGACCACCCAACCGACAAGAGGAGAGAACATGCTCTTGAACAACCGTAGCCTGCGCGCCCGCGCCGCCGCGCTCGTCACGCTGCTGGCCGCGCTGCTGCCCCAACTCGCAGCAGCGCAGCCCGCGGGCATCGACCCGAAGGCCGAGAAGCTGCTGCGCGCCTCGACCGATTACGTGGCCGGCCTGAAGCAGTTCAGCGTCGACACGCGCAGCACGCTCGAAGTGGTGCTCAAGTCCGGCCAGAAGATCCAGTTCGACAACGGCGCGAAGCTCGCGGTGCAGCGGCCGAACAAGCTGCGCGCCGAACGCGTCGGCGACCTGGTCAACCAGGTCTTCTACTACGATGGCAAGTCGCTCACGCTGAGCAACCTTGACGAGAACGTGTTCGCCACGGTCGCCGCCCCCGGGACGCTGGATGAGATGCTCGACTTCGCCCGCACCAGACTCGACATCGTTGCCCCGGCGAGCGATCTCATCTACAAGAACGCCCACGAGATCCTCATGGACGGCGTGACCGACGGCTTCGTGGTCGGCAAGGGAATCGTGGAGGGCGTGCGCTGCGACCACCTGGCCTTCCGCGCCCCGCATGTCGACTGGCAGATCTGGATCCAGGAAGGCGACAAGCCGCTGCCGCGCAAGTTCGTGATCACCACCCGGGACGTGAACGGCGGGCCGCAGTTCTCGGTGGTGATGACCAAGTGGAACACCGCGCCGAAGTTCCCGGACGGCCTGTTCGCCTTCAAGCCGCCGAAGGGCGCGAAAAAGGTCGAGTTCATGCCGGTCGCCGACGCAGCGCCCAAGGCGAAATGACCGCGAAGGGGCCGACGATGAAGCAGGCGATCAAGCTATCCGTGCTGGCGGCTTCAGCGGTGCTGTTGGCGGCCGCGGACTTCGCACCCCAGGCGCCGCTTGGGCTCACGCTGGTGCGGGAGGCGGCGGCCATCGTCGGCGCGCCGCTCACGCCGATGTCCTACGCCGGCGTGGCGCGGCGCACCACGCGGCGGGTCGTGTACGCGGAGACCGCTGCCGTGACGACCGCGGCTGCGACGACGGCCGCGGCGACGAGCGCGGCCGCGGCAGCCAGCGCGCAACAGTCGGCCAGCGCGCAAGAGGCGGCCGCTGCGCAACAGGCTGCCGCCGCGCAGCAGCAGGCCCTGGCGGCGGGCTCGCCGGCCGTCGGCACGGTCGTGCCGGCGCTGCCGGCCGGATGCACGGCCGCCCCGGTCGGGGGCGTCGAATACTACAAGTGCGGCGGCGCGTACTATCGCGCGGCATTCCAGGGCAACAACCTGGTGTATGTGGTTGCGCAGCCGTGAGCCGGGAGCCCGTGGGGCACCCAGTCTTTGGAGGTAGAGCTATGAGCACGAGATCGAGCAGATGGGGACGGATCGCCGTCCTCGGCGCGGCCCTTGCGGCCGTCTCGGGCGCGCCGCAGGCGCGCGACCCCGGGATCAACCAGCCGGGCGTGCGGGGCGGGACCGCCGGCGTCGGTGCGCCGGGCGTCGGCGTAAGGGATCCCGGCATCAACCAGCCCGGCGCGGCGGGCAACGTCGGGGTGCCCGCCGCCGGGGTCGGCGTCGGAGCGCCCGGAGTCGGCGCATGGGATCCGGGCATCAACCAGCCGGGCGTGGCGGGCAACGTCGGCGGCGTGGCGCGGCGCTCTGTCCGCTATTGAAAATTTCAGCGGCCGCCGCGATGCCGGCGGCCGTCCGTTTCTTGTGCAGCCTGGATCTGGGTGAGGGGAGTGTGATGAGCATTGAGTTTCGTATCGCGCGGTGCGCTGCGCCGCTGTTGCTGGCCGCAGCGGCGCTGTCGCCCGCGGCGTCTCAGGCCGAGGGGGCGGCGGACGGCTGGCAGTGGCGCGCCTCGATCTACGGCTGGTTCCCGAGCATCAGTGGCTCGACCCGGTTTCCCACGGGCGGCGGCGGGCCGTCGATCGACGTCAGCTCGGACGCGATCCTCGATTCCCTGCAGATGACCTTCATGGGCGCGCTGGACGTCCGCAAGGGGCGGTGGGGCGTGTTCAACGATCTGCTCTATGTCGATCTGGGCGATTCGACGTCGGCATCGAGGGACTTCTCCATCGGCCGGGCCGGCGTGCCGGCCGGGGTCGACCTGAACGCGGACCTGGACTTCAAGACCTGGGCATGGACCTTCGCCGGAACCTACACGATCAGCGAAAGCCCGCAGAACACGACCCAGTTGCTGTTCGGCGGCCGCATGCTGTCCCTGGAACAGAAGCTGGAATGGTCGCTCAACGGCGACATCGGACCGCTGGGCCTGCCCGGCCGCAGCGGCAGCGCCGAGGTGGACGACACCAACTGGGATGCCATCATCGGCCTGAAGGGGGTTGGCGCCCTGAGCGCGGACCGCCGCTGGGTGCTGCCCTACTACGTGGACGTGGGAACCGGGCAGTCCAGGCTGACCTGGCAGGCCATGGCCGGCATCGGCTACGCGTTCGACTGGGGCACGACCACGCTGGCCTGGCGCTATCTCGATTACGAGTTCGATCCGAACGCGGCGATCCAGGACGTCAGCCTGAGCGGTCCGCTTCTCGGCGTGACCTTCCGCTGGTGACCGCCAGCTTGAGCAATCAACCTATAACGAGGAGACCCAATTGAACTTGGCGGCAAGGGCGATTCGCAGGAGCGCAGTTTCGATCCTGCTGGGGGCGGCGCTGCTCGCGGGCTGCGCCTCGAACGGCGGCGGCCTGACCGCGGCCGGAGGCGGGGTGACCGCCAGCGACACGGCGCGGCTCACCCGCAGCGGCTTCCTGTCCGATTACGGGCGGCTGAAGCGCGCGGCGGTGGGCGATGGCGCCGAATGCTGGCGTGCGGCCGATGCGGACATCAGGAAGTACGACAAGGTGCTGATCTCGCGCATCGTGGTGTCGATCAAGCCTTCCAAGGACGGGGTGCAGACGATCGACCCGAGCGACCTGAAGGTGCTGACCGACTATTTCCACAACTCGCTGGTCAAGGCGCTGTCGCCGCAGATGAAGATCGCGGACAAGCCGGGGCCGGGCGTGATCGTGATCCGCATCGCGCTCACCGACCTGGTGCCGACCAGCGTGACGCGCAGCGTCGGCGGCACGCTCATCCCCTACGGCTTCGTTGCCGAGGCGGGTTCGGGCGTGGCCACCGGCCGGCCCGCCGGCTCCACGCCGTACCTCGGCGAGACCGGCGTGGAGATCCAGTTCCGCGACGGCGCGACCGAGGCGATCCTCGGCGAGTGCCGCGACACCCAGATCGGGCGCAAGTATGCCGCCGACGTGGAAGCGGGCGCCGCCGGCGCCACCGAGACCTGGGTCAGCGGCTATCTGAACTCCTTCCAGAGCTGGGCCTACGCGCAGGACGCCTTCGACAAGTGGTCGGGGCTGATCGCGCAGCGCTTCGCCGAGCTGCGCGCCGCGCCCGGCCGGTAGCTGCGCCCGGCCGGTAGTGTCCGGCGGGGCCTGCCTGGCGACGAAACCCTGCCCGGGTTTCCGCGCGAGGGCGGGTCACGGCGGGAATCGCGTGCGCGGGCGGCCGTGTCCAACGGACAATCCGTTGCCGGCCCGCAAGGCACGTGCAGCAATCGCACCGGGAGGGACCAGCCGTGGCGGCGATCAGGCAGCACAAGTTCGCAATCCTGCTGATAACGATCGTCTTCGCCCTGACCGCGCAGTCCTTCGGCCACACCATAATCGGTGGGCCGACCGCTACGGACACCGTGACCCTGCTCGCGATGATGGCGGTGCTTCGCATCGTCTTCGAGCGCCGCCGGGAGCGGTACTGGTCGATGGCGGCGGTGGGCGTGGCGGTTGCGGCCACGCTGACCCATTATTTCGATCTGGCCGACCAATTGCGCCGGTACGTTTCCCTGGTCCAGCACGGCGGCTACATCGTCTTCACCGGGTTTGCGGCGTTGGTGATCCTGCGCAACGTCTTCGAGCAGACCCGGATCGGCAGGGACGACGTCCTCGGCGCGATCTGCGGCTACCTGCTGGCCGGCGCCGCGTGGGCGAACATCTATTTGGTGATCTACCTGCTGGTGCCGGAGTCGTTCAGCCTCGCGCCGGTCCTGTCCGACCAGATGACCAACTGGCACAGCCGCAACGCCGTGTTCAATCTGGTCAGCCTGGGCAGCCTGACCTCGGTGGGCTATGCAGACGTCACGGCAGTGAAGCCGCCTGCCACCGTCCTGACCATGCTCGAGTCGGTGTTCGGGCAGTTCTATATCGCGGTGGTGGTCGCCCAACTGGTCGGGCTGCGCATGGCGCACGCTCCCCGTCGGCAGTAGGCCGGTCCGGGCGTGCGGCCGTCCGCGCCTTAAGTCTGCGTTAAGTCTCGCTCTCCTAGCATTCGCTCCATCGGGCCGGCGCCGTGCCGGCCGGGAACCGCAAACGATGGAGGTGACCGCATGGCTTTTTCCCCGACAACCAAGAAAATCACGCTTGCCCTGGCCGCCGCCGGGCTGGTGTCCGCCTCGGCTTTCGCGCTGCATCAGGCGGGCGACGGACCGCCGGCCGCGGCGCCCGTAACCGCGCCCGCGGCGCCCGCGGCGGCGCTGCCCGATCTGACCGGGCTGGTGGCCCAGGCCACGCCTTCGGTGGTGCAGATCACCGTCGCCCGCAAGGGGGGCGAGCAGGTCACGCGGGGCCTGCCCGACTTACCGGAGGACGGTCCGCTCGGCGAGTTCTTCAAGCGGCTGCCGCGCCAGGCGCCGGATTCGGCCCCGGCCCAGGGCATGGGCTCCGGCTTCATCCTCTCGGCCGATGGTTACGTCGTGACCAATCATCACGTGGTGGACGGCGCCGAAAAGGTCACCGTCAAGCTTCACGACCGCCGCGAGCTTCCGGCCCGGGTGGTCGGCAGCGACAAGCAGAGCGACGTGGCGGTCCTGAAGATCGAGGCGAGCGGCCTGCCGGCGGTGAAGCTCGGCAACTCTGAATCGCTGCAGGTGGGGCAGTGGGTGCTGGCGATAGGTGCGCCCTTCGGCCTGGAGCGCAGCGCCACCCAGGGCATCGTCAGCGCGCTCGGCCGCTCCCTGCCCGACGAGCGCTACGTCCCCTTCATCCAGACCGACGTGGCGGTGAATCCGGGCAACTCTGGCGGGCCGCTGTTCGACCTGTCCGGACGGGTGGTCGGGATCAACTCGCAGATCTACAGCCAGACCGGCGGCTACATGGGGCTCTCGTTCGCCATCCCGATCAACACCGCGATGGACGTGGTGAACCAGATCAAGGCCGGGGGCACGGTCGCCCGCGGCTGGCTGGGCCTGACCGTTCAGCCGGTGACCCAGGACCTGGCCGCCTCGTTCGGCGCGACCAGGCCCGGCGGCGCTCTGGTGGCCCAGGTGACCCCGGGCAGCCCGGCCGCCGAGGCCGGCATCCGCGTCGGCGACATCGTCACCGGCTACGCGGGCAAGCCGGTCGCGGACAGCGCCGATCTGCCGCCGATGGTCGGCGCCACCCGGCCCGGCCAGACGGTTCAGCTGAGCGTGGCGCGCGACGGCAAGGAACGCACGTTCGAGGTAAAGATCGCCCAGCTTCCGGGCACCGATGGCAAGGTCCGCATCGGCCAGGCCGAGACGGGCGAGGGCCCGCGCCTGAACGTGGCCGTGGCCGAACTGACCGCGGAGGAACGGCGTTCGCTCGGCGTGGAAGGCGGCGTGCGGGTCACCGACGTGGGTCCCGGCGCGGCCCGCGACGCCGGAGTGCGGCAGGGCGACGTGCTGCTGCAGATCGACAACCGGCCGGTGAAGGACGTCGCGCAACTCAAGGAGATCGTACGCGGCCTGCCCCACGGGAAGACGGTGCCGATGCTGGTCAAGCGCGGCGAAGGTGCGCTGTTCCTGGCGCTGGGAGTACCTGCCTCCCGCGGCTAGCCCCCAGCGCGGCGAGGATTGCACCGCACGGTTCGTCCCGTGCGGTTTTTTTTGGGTATCCGGCAGACTGTGTGGGGTTCCACAATGCTGAGAGCGGCTATCGACCCCTTGCCGACATTGCTGGTGAATGGAATCGGTCATTCACGAATGCGCACGGAACAGTCACGGTTCGCGCGGAATGAAAAACGGGCGCCGAGGAGCCCGTCGAAGGGGTTTTCATACTGCGATCAGGGCTGCAACTCGATTTCTCCGGGCCGCCACGTCTTGTTGAACCACGGCTCCAGCGGACCGTACAGGCGAAGGATCATGAACCAGCCCTTGCCCGGGATCGTCTGCACCCAGTTGTTCTCCATTCCCGTCGGTGCCTTGGGTCCGAAGTAGACATCCACCGAGCCGTCCGCATTGGTGTTGACCCCCTTGGTCTGGCTGCTGACGCTCGGGGCCTTCTGGTCGGTCTGCACCATCGAGCGGGTCTGGTTGTCGTAGACGATGACCGACCAGAAATCCTTGACCGGGATGTTCGGCGGCAGGCGCAGCTTGTAGGTCTTGCCGCCATCGAAGGGATTGCCCTTCGCATCCTGCACCGACCAGGGGTATTGCGATCCCCGGCCCACCATCTTCTCCTCCATCGCAGGCGTGACGCCGGTGGCGAAGTAGTAGTAGAAGGCCGCACCGTCCAGGTTGCTGACACCGGGCGTCACCTCGAACTTGTAGCCACCGAAGAACGGCAGGCGCCACGCGCTGTTCGGATAGAAATACGCCTCCTTCGAACGGATCTTGAAGGCGATGGTCCGCGCAGTCACGGCGCCGATGTTCGCCGCGTCGGTCAAGATCTTCTTCATCCGCTCATCGGGATTGAACGGCTGGCCCTTGACGATGCCGATCGAGGCGAACAGGCCCAACGTGGTGGGATCGGAACCCTCCGCCGGCTCCTCCTGGATGACCTGGTTCAACAGGCCCCAGAACGAATAGTCACCCGGTGCGACGAAGTTCGCTGGAATCCCCGAGCCATTGACGAACTTCATCGGCGGCGGGTTCGCGGCGTCGGCCAGGCGATAGATCCGCAGGTTCTTCTTGACCGAGTCAACTCCGGGTCGGGTTGAACCGTCCACAACGAAGGCGCGAAATACGAGCCAGCTGCCGAAGGTACTCGGCCGCACGACGTGATACCCGGACGGGATGTCGCCCTTGTATCCGGGCGGCAGCAGGAGGTACTTCCCGCCCTCGCCCTTGTCGACCCCGGTGATGCCAACGTCGGCCACCCACTTGTACCAAAAGTCGTTGACCAGCCCGAGCACCTTGGGTGGAATCTCGGCCACCAACGGTCCCTTGCTGGTGTCGACCCAGATGAAGTTGTAGATCGTGTTGTCGTTCGCCGTCAGTTCAACGGTCCTCGGATCGACCAAGTCTTCCCAGATCACGTCGGTCTGGTTATCAGGTCCGAACTTGCGTATTGAATCGCGCATGCCCGCCTGGTTGACGATGGGGATCGCCAGTAGATAGGCTTGAAGCGCCCGCGAACGGTCCAGGTTGTCGTAGATCTTGTCGACGGTATCGGCCGACGGGTAGCCGTAGTTCAAGTTCAAGGTGCCGATCGAGGACTCGATCTTGTCGGGCACGGCGACACCCGGCGCAAAAGGCGTCGTCATCTTGAAAGTCTGTGCCGAAGCCGCCGTGGCGAACGCGACGGCGAGAATCGCGCCCAGCAGTGCGTGTCTCGTCATGTTCCTGTCTCCTT
>DATMWM010000467.1:0-3038 GCA_035562535.1 Rhodocyclaceae bacterium
GGCCCCGGCCCGGCTTCATTGCGCAGCGCCCGCGCGCAGGGCCTCGATCTGTTCCTTGGCCCGGCGCGTATAGTAGCCCGCCGGCTCCAGACGCAGATACTCTTCCCAGTGCCGGATGGCGCTCGCCTCGTCGCCGCGCGCCCGGTACACCAGCGCCAGCCCGTAGTGCGAGATCGCCGAGCCGACGTCGATGTCCAGCGCCTTGCGGTGGTACTCGTAGGCCCTGTCCAGATCCCCGGAATCGAAATAGACGTAGCCCAGATTGCCGTAGGGCACCGGGCTGAGCGGATTGGCCTCGATCGACTTCAGGTACTCGGCGATCGCCAGCGGATAGTCCCGGCTCAGGTAGGCCTTGGTCGCCCGCACGAAGTGCTCCTCGCCCTGCTTGTCCCGCTGCGCCTTCTCGGCCTGCTGCTGGAGCGCGTCGGCGCGGTCGGCACCGCCCGCCGCCCGGTAGAGCCCGGCCAGGTCGCGGTAGACCGACACCAGGTTCGGATTGAGTTCCAGGGCGCGCTCGAAGCTGTCGATGGCGGCCTGCCGGTCCCCCACCTTCTGCTGCGCGAGTCCGAGTTTCTGGTAAACGCCCGCGTCCTCGCGGATGTCGAGCGCCCGCTCGTAATGGGCGATCGCTTCGTCCCACTTGCCGAGCGCGGCCCAGGCGTCGCCGGCGCCGGCCTCCGCCTCGCGCCGATGGACCTGTCCGACCTTGGCGAAGGCCTCGATCGCCTCCTTGTAGCGGCCCATCTCCGCCAGCAGGGCACCGAGGAAGTAGTAGCCGCGCGAGGAGCCGGTCTGCGCCACGTTGCGCTGCAACTCCGCCAGCAGCTTCTGGCGCGCGTCCGGGTCGGCGACGACCGCGCGCTCGATGCCCTTGGCCGGCCGGATGGTGCGGTACTCGTCGCGCGCGATCACCTCGTCGTAGGGTCCGCCGCGCCGCAGGTAGGTGAGCGACAGGTCGTCCCAATGCACCAGCGCCCAGTCCGGATGATCGAGCACGAAATCGCCCTCGACCATCTCGTAGGCGGCCTTCGAGCGCACGATCGGATACTGGCTCATCAGCACCTCGAAGCCGTATTTCGACCGGAGCGTGTCGAGCAGCGCCCGGTTCCTGAAGGCGGTTCCGGTCTGTTCCAGCAGGTCGTCCTGGAGGAACCCGCGGCCGTCGATGAAAGGCTTGCGCCGCGGGAAATCCCGCCAGGTGATGTAGCCGCCCCACTGGAAGACGTTGAGCACCGGGCCGGCGATCCCGCGCTCATCCATGTAGGCGAGCGCGCCTTCGGGCAGGTAGCGGTAGCTGATGCCCAGCCCGAACTCCAGGCTGTCGTCCGTATGGACGGGCCGGATCTGCAGGATCTGCATGGCGCCGAGGACGACGAAGGCCAGGCTGGCCGCGACCACGGCCGGCAAACTGCGCGCGCGACGCCGCCACGCCGCGCTGCCGTCGATCGCCGCCGAGAGGTTGCGCGCCAGGAAGACCGCGCCGATGGCGGTGAACCAGACGAAGCGCGTGGCGGTAAACGGAAGCACCAGGAAAGGCACGGCCGCCAGCAGGTCGATCGGCGAGACCCGCCGGCGATTGACCAGGAAGGAGAGCGCGACCAGCGCGCTGAAAACATACAGCAGCTTGGCGGTCTGCCAGCGCGGCTGCTGCAGCTCGGTGATCTCCTGCCGCCACCAATCCGAGGCGATGGCACCCGTGCTATGGACGTACTGGTCGATGAAATACGGGCTCACCAGCGAGGCGGCGAAGGACAGCGCGAACAGCACGGCGATGGTCTTGAGCTGGGCAGCCGTGGGCGCCGGCGCGAAGGAGACGTGGCGGCCGGTCGCCCAGCCCGGGCGATGCCGCTCGATCAGCGCCAGCATGCCGCCGCCGGCCAGGAAGGCGCCGAACGGGACGACCATCAGGGCGATGCTGGTGTGCGTGTTCGCCCAGAGCATGTGGACCAGCGGCAGCGCATAGATCAGCCGACGCCCGTCCTGCACGTAGGCGTTCAGGGCCAGGAAGCTGAACGCCAGGCTCAACATCATGAAGGTGTCCGGCCGCTCGACGAAGCGCACCCGCACCAGCAGGATCGCCACCGCCATGGCCAGGAGCGCCACCGCCCAGTTGCGGTACGGTCGCAGCGCATCCCTGAACAGCATGCCGAAGATCGCGGTGACGATCGCCGCCTTGAGCAGCACGACGCCGTCTATGCCGCCCGCCAGGTAGGCGAGGTAATAGATCAGGCCGAACAGCCAGTTGTTGTAGGGAAACGGGTCGCCGGTGGTGATGAACGGCTCGGTCGACGGGATCGACCGGTGCTCCCAGATCCAGCGCCCGAAGCTCAGGTGGGTCCACGGGTCGGTGTCCACCAGCTTCATCAGGCCGAGCAGGAACACCGTGACCAGGAAGAGCACGGTCACGGCGCGGTCGGTCGCGACCGACCCGCGCGCACCGTCCGCCGCGCTGCTCATTGCCCGGCCCCGCGCCACGAACTCACCCGGAACAGCGGGAACGGATGGTAGAGGGTGCGCACGGCCAGGTTCTCGAACCCAGCGCCCCTCAACCCTTGCTCGATGTCGTAGATGTTGCGGACGTGATAGTGGCCGGAGAAGCCGGCCAGGCGCCGCCCCAGCCGGTAGAGCAGGTTCTCGGTCGGCCCGGACACCACCAGCCGGCCGCCCGGGGCGAGCAGGCCGGCGAAGCGGCGCAGGTAACCCGCAAGCTCATCCACGTGCTCCAGCACGTCGAGCGCCAGGATCAGGTCGAAGCTGCGTCCGGCCAGTTCGTCCAGGTCGGCGACGACCTCGGCCTGCAGGCCCAGCCGCCGGCAGACCTCGCGGGCGAGCGCCTGCGCGTCCCGGTCGCAGCCGGTGATGCGGCAGCCCTGGGCGCTCAGCCTGCGGAAGCTGACCGCGCCGCCGCAGCCGAAATCCAGGACCGACTTTCCGGCCAGGTCGCCGGCCAGTTCGAAGGCGACGTCGAGCCGCTTCCAGAACAGCCAGGCCATCGCCCGGTTGGAATGCGTGTAGGACGGCAGCGCCATCTCGTCGAA
>DATMWM010000468.1:0-3095 GCA_035562535.1 Rhodocyclaceae bacterium
GCCTGAGCCGGTGCGTGGCCATGCGGTCCAGCGCCTCGCCGACTGCCTCGACCCGCCGGTAGGAACTCATCCAGTCCTGGGCGCGCATCGCCGGGAACATGGCGGCCAGCCTATCGGGCAGCATGCGCGCGTGCTCGTCGAGCAGGTCGTAGACGCCGGCGGCGAACTGCGGCAGCGGCTCCGGGCCGAAGCACTCCCAGCCCGCGGCGAGGAAGTGATCGTAGAACAGGTCCACCATGATCCCGGCCACGCGCCGCCGCGGCGCGCTCACCCGAGCGCGGCTGCGGCGGAAGGCCGGATGCGCGTCGGCGTAGCTGTCTATGCGCCGGTGCAGTTCCACGCCGGCGGCGACCGGCGCCGGCAGCCCGGCCGGCAGCGGCCCCTTGACGAAGTCGCCGAGCATCGCGCCGAGGCGGTCGGCCGGCTCCGGGCCGGCGAGCAGGGCGTGGGCCAGGAAGTTCATCGGTTCCCGAACAGGATCTCGGGCTCGACCTGCACCGAAGCCTCCCCGTCGGTGATCCACAGGTGTCCGTCCTGGACCGTGCATTGCAGCCGCATGGTCCGCCGCGCCAGCGCGGCCAGCGCCCGCGTGTGCTGCGCCGGCAGCCGCAGCACCTCGACGTTGCGGAAGCGCTCCAGCTTGCCGGCCAGCGGCTTCCACCAGGGATCGACCGCGCTGCCGTAGGCGTAGACCCGGACCCGCGCGGCGCGGCCGCTGGCCCGGGCGATGCGCCGCTCGTCCGGCAGGCCGACCTCGATCCACGATTCGATCGCGCCGGTGAGGTCCTTGCGCCACAGGTCCGGCTCGTCCGCGTCCGAGAGTCCCTTGCAGAATGTCAGCGCCGGATCGGCCTGGAGCGCGAAGGCGGCGAGCCGGACCATCATGCGCTCGTCGGTCTCGGACGGGTGGCGGGCGAGCGTCAGCGCGTGGTCCGCGTAATAGTTGCGGTCGAGGTCGGCGACCGACAGGTCTGCCTTGAATACGGCGGATTTCAGGGCCATGGGCGGGTGCGAGGTTCGACGGTGCCGGCGGGCGGCCCCGCTCGGATTCGGGAAGCTGCGCATCACAGCCTGCCGCGCCGCCGCTGTCAAGACTGACTGGCGCGCGCTTGCGGCGACGGGCGGGCGCATCTCCGACACACCGCCATGGGATAATCCGCCGCTTTCCCCAACCGTCGAGAGAGAGGCCATGTTCGCCAGAGCCCCGTCAGTCCTGCAGCGCCACCTTGGATTCCTCCTTGCCGCCGTCCTGCTCGCCTGGGCCGGCCTGGCCGGCGCCGCCGCGCCGGTCCAGAAGACCCAGGTTCCCGGCTACTACCGCATGATGGTCGGCGGCTTCGAGGTCACCGCGCTGTACGACGGCTACATAGACCTGGACAGCGCGCTGCTGAAGAACACCACGCCGAAGGAGGTGCAGAGCCTGCTGGCGCGCATGTTCGTCCAGGGCCCGAAGGTCCAGACCGCGGTGAACGCCTACCTGGTCAATACCGGCAGGCAACTGGTGCTGATCGACGCCGGCGCCGCGAAGCTCTTCGGCCCCTCGCTCGGCTACGTGGTCGACAACCTCAAGGCCGCCGGCTACGACCCGGCGCAGGTCGACGTCGTGCTGATCACCCACCTGCACGGCGACCATGTCAATGGTCTGGTGGCGGACGGCAAGCCGGTGTTCCCGAACGCCGAGATCTGGTCGGCGCAGGCGGACACGGACTTCTGGCTCAACCCGGAAGTGGCCGCCAAGGCGCCGAAGGACGCGCAGCCCTTCTTCAAGATGGCGCAGGACGCGGCCGCGCCCTACCAGAAGGCGGGCAGGTGGAAGTCCTTCAAGGCCGACGAGGAGATCGTCCCCGGCATCGCGTCGGTCGCCGCGCCCGGCCACACGCCCGGGCACAGCGGTTATCTGCTCGCATCCGGCGACCGGAAGCTGCTGATCTGGGGCGACATCGTGCACAACCACGCCGTGCAGTTCGTGCGCCCGCAGGTCGCGATCGAGTTCGACGTCGACAAGAAGCAGGCGGTGGCCACGCGCAAGAAGCTGCTCGCCCGGGTGGCGAAGGAAAAGCTGATGGTGGCCGGCATGCATCTGCCGTTCCCCGGCATCGGCCACGTGCGGGCGGAAGGCAAGGGCTACGCCTGGGTGCCGGTCGAGTTCGGTCCGATCCGCGATTGAGCCGCCCGACCGATCGGCTCGGTACCGACCGATGAGCGGAAGCGAACTCGGCAGGCTGCACGACCTGGCGACGTTCCTGTCGTCCGAGGAGCAACTCGACGCCCGGCTCGCCGAGCTTGCCCGCCTGGCCGCGGACGCGGTCGAGGCCGCCTCCTGCTCGATCATGCTGCTCTCGGAAGGCGGCGAGGAGCGGCCGCGGCTGCGCCTGTGGGCATCCACCGCGCCGCTGCCGGACGCCGCCTGGCAGGAGCGCCCCGGCCCGGGCGAGTCGATCGCCGGCGTGGTGCTGGAGCGCGGGCAGGCAATCCTGGTCGCCGACATCGGCGATTCCGAATTCGCGCGGCATGCGCGCGGGCGCAGGGACCTGGGCGCGAGCTTCATGGGCGTGCCGATCCGCGTCGGCAATTCCGTGGTCGGCGTGATGAGCCTCGCCAGCCGGCCGGGCCGGCCGAGCTTCGCGGCGCCCGACCTGACCAGCGCCGGCATCGCGGCCATGCTGATCGGCAAGTCGGTGCAGGTCGACCGGCTCCAGACGCTGCTGCGCTCGCGCATCGCCCAGCTAACGCTGGCGCGCCAGGAGCCCGAGGTCGCCGCCAGCCTCACCGATGGTGCCCTGCCGCCGGCGCGCCTGGCCAAGGTGCTGGCCAAGGCGTTCTACAAGGACCTCGCCGCGGCCGGCTTCGGCCCCGGTCAGATCATCGAGGCGGCCACCGAGATCATCGGCCAGATCTCCGGCGACATCGCCCGGCACAAGACCAGGCTGGCGCGCGGGGCGCGGAGCGAAGAACGGTGAGCGGATCGAGATCACCTCGCACCGACGCGTGGTTGCCAGGCTCGTAGGCGTGGCCGGGGCGGAGCACGCCGGCGTGGCGCGCCTTTTGGCGACGGGGGCGGCCGAGTGGGCGGGCGGCAAGCCGCGCGGCGCGGC
>DATMWM010000469.1:0-3608 GCA_035562535.1 Rhodocyclaceae bacterium
CTCGTGCACCCAGTCGCGGAAAGCCGTGGTGCGCGGACTGGGGGCGGAGCCCCCGCGCATCCACTCGCCCAGGTTGTGGGTCATGTGCCCGGAGCCGACGATCAGCACGCCCTCTGCGGCCAGCGGCGCCAGCGCCGCTCCCAGGGCCAGATGGTGGCGGGCGTCGCGCTGCGGCTGCACCGAGAGTTGCAGCACCTGCACGTCGGCCTTTGGATACAGGTGGAGCAGCGGCACCCAGGCGCCGTGGTCCAGGCCGCGGTCCGGGTCGATGTCTGCCGCGATCCCCTGCTCGGCGAGCAGATCCTGCACGCGCTGCGCCACGTTCGGCGCGCCCAGGGCCGGGTAGCGGATGCGGTACAGCGGTTCGGGAAAACCGCCGAAGTCGTGGATCGTCTGCGGCCTCGATGCACCGCCGACCGCCGGCGCGCGCGTGTTCCAGTGCGCCGAGACCATCAGCACCGCGCCCGGCCGGGGGAGGCGTTCGCCGAGCGACTTCCAGACCGCGCCGAGTTCGTCCGGCTCGATCGCGGTCATCGGCGAACCGTGGGACAGAAACAACGCGGGCATTGCTTGTGTCACCGGACTCTCCTTCATGAGGATCCGGGCAGGGCTCGGCCCTGCCCGGATCCGGACGCTTAAATCAGGCCGCCGCGGCGAGCGCCGCCCGCGGCCGTGCGCGCAGATTATCGACCGCCAGCGCGCCGCTGCCGAGCAGGACCTGGGCGATCGCCAGCACGACCAGGTAGGCCGGATACTCCCAGCCACCGTTCGGCGCGCTGAACGTCCAGCCGTTGCCGGCATGCACCGCGGTGGCGCCGAGCAGGAGCGGGATCAGCGCGGCGGCGACGAGGCGGGTGCGGAAACCGGCCAGCAGGGCGATGCCGCCGAGCACCTCGGCCGGGGTCACCAGGTAGGCGAGGAATCCCGGGAATCCCACCGACTCGAAAAAGCCGGCGGTTCCGGGCAGGGTGAATACCAGCAGCTTGAGCAGGCCGTGGGCCAGGAACATGGCGCCCAGGGCAATCCGCAACAGCGTGATGCCGGCTTCGGTGGTCGCGTTCATCTCGAATCTCCTGCGTGTGGGTTCAGGGGGCGCCGGATCGGTCCGGCGTTGGACGAACTTTAGCGATCCACGAAGCCGGGATAAACCGGGCACGATGTGACTTACTGTTCCGATAATCGGAACGATACGCGAGCCGCGCCAGGCCGCCCGGGCGGGCGGATCACTCGTGCCGCAGCGCCTCGATCGGATCCAGACGGGCGGCGCGGCGCGCCGGGAAGTAGCCGAAGATCACGCCGATCGCCGTCGAGAAGAAGAACGCCAGCAGGTTGATCCCGGCGTCGAAGAGGTAGGGCACCTGCATCAGCCCGGCCAGCCCGATCGAGGCGGCCGTGGCGAGCGCCAGGCCGATCAGCCCGCCCAGGCCGGCGAGCACCACCGCCTCGATCAGGAACTGCAGCAGCACCTCGCGCTCGAGCGCGCCGATCGCCAGCCGGATGCCGATCTCGCGCGTGCGCTCGGTCACCGAGACCAGCATGATGTTCATGATGCCGATGCCACCGACCAGCAGGCTGACCGCCGCCACCGCGCCGAGCAGCATGGTCAGGATGGTGGTGGTGCCTGTCAGGGTCTGGGCGAGCTGGCGCGGATCCATCACCCGGAAGTTGTCCTCCTCGTTCGCCGCAATGTGGCGCCGCTCGCGCAGCAGCTCGGTGATCCGCTCCTTGGCCTGGTCGATCGCGCCGGCATCGCGCACCGAAACCGCGAGCCGATTCACGTCCTGGCTGCCGGTCAGACGCCGCTGCACCGTGCGCAGCGGCATGATCACCGTGTCGTCCTGGTCCTGGCCCATGGCCGACTGGCCGCGGGATTCGAGCAGGCCGATCACCTCGCAGGCGAACTGCCTGATGCGGACCTCGCTGCCGATCGGGTTCTGCTGGCCGAAGAGCTTCGAGCGCACGGTCTCGCCGATCACGCACACGGTCTTGCCGGCGCGTTCCTCGCTGTCCGTGAAGGTCCGCCCGTCGGCGATCTTCCAGTTGCCGATGCGGAAATACTCGTTGCTGGTGCCGGTGACCACGGTGGACCAGTTGCGCGCCTGGTAGATCGCGGTCACCGAGGCGCTCGCCACCGGCGCCACCGCCTCGGCCACCGCGATCTGGCTGCGCAGGGCCTGGGCGTCGGCGAGCTTGAAGGCGGGCGCGGTCGTGGCCGACGGGCCGAAGCGCTGGCCGGGCATCACCATGAGCTGATTGGTGCCCATGCTGGCGATCTGGTCGGCCACCGAGCGCGTGGCGCCATTGCCCAGCGTCACCATGGTGATCACCGCCGAGACGCCGATCACGATGCCGAGGATGGTGAGGAAGGAGCGCAGCAGGTTGCGCCGGATCTCGCGCAGCGACAGCACGAAGGCGTTCCAGAGCATCAGGCGGAACCGTCCGGTTCGGCCGCGCCCGCGGCCTCGACGCTCCCCTCCCCCCGGTGCGGGGCAGCGGTCGGGGGAGAGGGATTGCGACCGCCGTCCTCGACCCGACCGTCGACGAAGCGCACCACCCGATGCGCATAGGCCGCCATGTCCGGCTCGTGGGTCACCATGAGCACGGTGATGCCGCGCTCGCGGTTCAGCCCGGCGAGCAGGTCCATGATCTCGCGGCTGGTATGCGTGTCCAGGTTGCCGGTCGGCTCGTCGGCGAGCAGCAGGGTCGGGCCGGTGACGATGGCGCGGGCGATCGCCACGCGCTGCTGCTGGCCGCCGGAGAGCTCCGCCGGCGTGTGATGTCCCCAGCCCTTGAGCCCCACCTGTTCCAGCGCGCGCTCCGCCGCGGCGCGGCGCGCCGCCGGCCGCTCGCCGCGATAGAGCAGCGGCAGCTCGACGTTCTCCCGGGCCGAGGTGCGCGCCAGCAGGTTGAAGCCCTGGAAGACGAAGCCGAGGTAGTGCCGGCGCAGCAGCGCCCGCTGGTCGCGCGAGAGCCGCTCGACGTGCACGCCGCGGAACAGGTAGGCGCCCTCGGTCGGCGTGTCCAGGCAGCCGAGGATGTTCATCGCGGTCGACTTGCCCGACCCGCTCGCCCCCATCACAGCGACGAACTCGCCCTCGTCAATGGCCAGGTCGATGCCGCGCAGCGCGTGGAAGGCGGCCGCCCCGCTGCCGTACACCTTGGTGATCCCGGCCAGCTCGATCAGGTGCGCGGGCGATCCGGCGTCCGGCGCGGCAGCGCTCATTTCGGCGTCCTGATCGCCTCGGTGATCACCTCCATGCCCGGTTCCAGTTCGCCGCCGGTGATCTCCGTGTGCTGGCCATCGCTCAGCCCGGCGACCACCTGGATCTCCGCCGGCGCGCCCTCGCGCAGCACCCAGACCTGCCGGGTGCCGCCCTTGGCGGCCTTCTTCGGCTGGACGGGCTGCGGCGGCCGGGGCAGCAGCATGCCGACCAGGCCCCTCGACGGGCCCGGCTGCGTGGCGGGGGCCGGCGGCGCATAGCGCAGCGCGGCGTCCGGTACCAGCAGCGCGTTCTCGCGACGCGCGGTGGTGATCTCGGCCGTGGCAGTCATCCCGGGGCGCAGGCTGAGGTCGGCATTGCGCACGCGCAGCACGGTCAGGTAGGAAA
>DATMWM010000470.1:0-5156 GCA_035562535.1 Rhodocyclaceae bacterium
GTAGAATCAGCCTGGAACGCGCGGATACCCCATCCAGGACGGTGTGCCGACGTGCATGGCAGCCGGGCCGGGACCGTGGTAACAGACCGTGGTCGCGAACTCCGCGGTTGCCGGAGCGACCCGGATGCTGACCGATCCCAAGCGCAGGACTGCCGCCACCGGGGGCAAGGGCCGGCGCAAGCATTCCGATGACAAAGGCTTGCGGCTCCGGATCGCCGCCCGGGTCGCCCGCAGCCGCCAGGGCTGAAGCCGCGGGGCGCAGGCGACCCGCAGCGCGCACCGATCTCGCCGCCGACCGGGATCGGATTGGCGTCGCCCCGACCTTGGCTTCACCGCCGGTTGCGCGCGAACGCACAACAGAGTCCGGCACATTCATGGCTGGAAGGCTGCAGGAAGGCGCCCGCCGTGTTCCGCACCCTTCAGGCTCCCGGAGGGGCCTCGCAGGTACCTGCCCCCGGCTCGATCCGGCACGGTCGTAAACGCCAGGTCCGGGGTCAGGAGTGTCCTACATGGATGGGGTCGGGCGCCGACAGCGGCAGCGCCAATGACCGATTGCGCGCCCTGGCGGCATCCGGACAATGTCCCGCACAACAACAGTACTCGGTGCGCCGGTCGCGCGTTCCCGGGGGGCAGTAACGGGAACCCCGCGAGCGATAGAAAACCCTCCTGAAAGGGAAGTGCACCATGCCTATCTTTACGGCAGTGGCCGGTGAGCCACCATTCAAGAAAGAGCGCTGCACCGCTGCTGTTGCGGCACGGCAACTGCTCGCTGCACCGACCGTTCGAGCATCGCCGCCGGTGTCGAGCGGCCATTCGACCCATGCACCCGGAAATGAGATGGTTGCGCCCGCTCCGACCGCCAGGGTTCCAATCGTCATGGGGCACGAGGTCACGGCGGCGACCTTGCGCACGTTTCCCCTGTTCGCCGACATGCCGGAGCAATCCCTCCAGAGCGTGGCGCGGAGGTCGATGCTGCGTCGGACCGGACGCAATGGCTATGTCGTGCGTGCCGGCGAGCGCACCGATTTCGTGTACCTGATCCTCTCAGGCACCCTGAATGTGCTCGTGAGCGACGCGGCGGGCCGTGAGGTGATCCTGTCCGTGCTGGGGCCGGGCGAGTTGTTCGGCGAAATGGAGGCGCTGGACGACGAAGCGCACTCTGCAAGCGTCATGGCCGTGACCCCCAGTGTTCTGGTCGTCCTCGCCAAGACCCAGTTCAAGCGCTGTCTGCGGGAGAACTTCGACGTTTCCCGCTACGTCATACGCAGACTCAGCCAGCGCCTGCGCCTGGCCGACCGCCGCATCGAAAGCCTCGCCTTGCTGGACGTGACCGGGCGCGTGGTGCGGCTGCTGCAGGACATGGCCGAGACGCTGGACGGCAGGCAGGTGGTTGCATCCAAGATTTCCAAGCAGGACATCGCCAAGATGGTCGGTGCCTCGCGCGAGATGGTGAGCCGGGTGGTCAAGGATCTGGTTCTGCGCGGGCTCGTCGGCGAAAGCGGCGGGCGGCTCGTTTTGCTCGACCTCGCCCGTCCATAGAGATCGGCCGGCCGCGAGAACGGTCCGATTGCCCGAAGCTCCGGGATGGCCGCCTAGCGCCCCGCACGCGTGTTCTGGGCCGGGTAAGCGTTCTGCCCGGAGCCCCCGCCGCCCGCGCGGTTCGCGTCCGTAAATCGAAGGCACGGGCGGCCGGGCTGAACCGCCTCGGCGGAGCGGCTACACTGCGCGCATGTTCCTCCTGCGCCTGATCCTGAAGAACGCCCTGCGGCACAAGCTGCGCACGCTGCTGACCGTGGTCGGGCTGGTGGTGGCGGTGGTCGCCTTCGGCCTGCTGCAGACCGTGGTGCACGCCTGGTACGCCGGCGCCGAGGGCGCCTCCACCGCGCGGCTGGTGACCCGCAACGCGATCTCGCTGGTGTTTCCGCTGCCGCTCACCTACCGGCAGAAGATCCGCGGCGTCGAGGGCGTGCGCGCGGTGTCCAACGCCAACTGGTTCGGCGGCATCTACAAGGAGGCGAAGAACTTCTTCCCGCAGTTCGCAGTCGATGCCCCGAGCTACTTTCCGCTCTATCCCGAGTACGTGATCGCCGAGGACCAGTTCAAGGCCTTCCTGCGCGACCGCAAGGGCGCGGTTGTCGGGCGCAAGCTCGCCGCGACGTACGGATTCGAGCTGGGCGACACGGTGACGCTCAAGGGCACGATCTTCCCGGGCAACTGGGAGTTCGTGATCCGCGCGATCTACGAGGGCCGGGACGCCAAGACCGACACCTCCCAGTTCTTCTTCCACTGGGACTACCTGAACGAGACCCTGAAGAAGACCATTCCCCGGCGGGCCAACCAGATCGGGGTCTACGTGCTCGAATTGTCGGATCCGGCCCGCGCCGCCGAGGCGAGCCGGGAGGTGGACGCGCTGTTCCGCAATTCGATGGCCGAGACCATGACCGAGACCGAGCGGGCCTTCCAGCTTTCCTTCGTGTCGATGACCGAGGCGATCGTGGTGGCGATCCGCGCCGTGTCCTTCCTGGTGATTTTCATCATCATGGCGGTGATGGCGAACACCATGGCCATGACCGCACGCGAGCGGGTCTCGGAATACGCCACGCTCAAGGCGCTCGGCTTCGGTGCGCCGTTCCTGGCGATGTTGATCTTCGGCGAGTCGCTGGCGATCGCGCTGGGCGGGGGGCTCGCCGGCATCGTCCTCACCTTCCCGGTGGCGGATGCCTTCGCGCAGGCGATGGGGTCGCTGTTCCCGGTGTTCCGAGTGAGCGCCGGGACGGTGGCGCTGCAGGCGGCGTGCGCGCTCGCGGTCGGCGCGGTGGCGGCCTTCTTCCCCAGCCTGCGCGCGGCGCGGGTGAAGATCGTGGACGGGCTGCGCAGTGTGGGGTGAGCACGTGGCTGCGTCTGGACGGTGGAATACGCGCCTGCGGCGCTATTCCACCCTACGAGCGGCGGCCAGGCATGTAGGGTGGGATAGTCCCGAAGGGCCGTATCCCGCCTCCTCGTGCGGCGGATGCGCAGATCGCTCCCGCGCAGGATGGTGGAATACGCGCCTGCGGCGCTATTCCACCCTACGAGCGGCGGCGATGCTCGTAGGGTGGGATAGGCCCGCAGGGCCGTATCCCACCATTGCACGCTGAACGAAGCCCATGCGCATACCGCTCTCCTACAGCCTGCGCAACCTGTGGACGCGCCGGCTCACCACGCTGCTCACCGCCGGCGGCATGGCACTGGTGGTGTTCGTCTTCGCCGCCGTGCTGATGCTCGAAGAGGGCTTGCGGAAGACGATGGTGGAGACCGGCTCCTACGACAACGTGGTGGTCATCCGCCGCGGCTCGGGCACCGAGGTGCAGAGCGGGGTCGAGCGGCTGCAGGCGGCGATCGTCGAGAGCCAGCCGCAGGTGGCGCTCGGCGAGGGCGGCCGGCGGCTGGTTTCGAAGGAGACGGTGGTGCTGATCTCGCTGAACAAGCGCGGCACGGAGAAGCCGTCGAATGTGATCATCCGCGGCCTGTCGCCGACTGGAACCGAGCTGCGCCCGCAGGTGCGGCTGGTGCAGGGGCGCATGTTCCGCCCCGGCTCGGCCGAGGTGATCGCCGGGCGCTCGGTGGCCGAACGCTTCGAGGGCGCGGGGCTCGGCGAGACCGTGCGTTTCGGCGGCCGCGACTGGACCGTGGTCGGCGTGTTCGACGCCGGGCGCAGCGGCTTCGACTCGGAGATCTGGGGCGACGCCGACCAACTCATGCCCGCCTTCCGCCGGCCGGTGTATTCCTCGATGCTGGTCAAGCTGGCCGCGGCCGAGCAGTTCGACGCGCTGCGCCAGGCGGTGGAGGACGACCCGCGCGTGAAGCTCGAGGTCAAGCGCGAGACCCAGTTCTACGCCGACCAGTCCGAGGCGCTGTCGCGCTTCATCCGCTACCTGGGCATCACGCTTTCGGTGATCTTCTCGATCGGCGCGGTGATCGGCGCCATGATCACCATGTACGCCGCGGTGGCCAGTCGTACCGCGGAGATCGGCACGCTGCGCGCCATCGGCTTCCGCCGCTCGGCGGTGCTGACGGCCTTCCTGGCGGAGTCGCTCGGGTTGTCGCTGCTCGGCGGCCTGCTCGGGCTCGCGCTCGCCTCGACCATGCAGCTCTACACCGTGTCCACCATGAACTGGCAGAGCTTCGCGGAACTCGCGTTCAGCTTTACCCTGACACCGCAGATCGTCGGCAAGAGCCTCGCCTTCGCCCTGCTCATGGGGCTGGTCGGGGGCGTGCTGCCGGCGGCCCGGGCGGCGCGCATGAACATCGTCTCGGCCTTGCGCGCGGCCTGATCCCGCGCCGGCGTTCCCGCTGGCGCTTTTCTCCGGACGGTCTAGATTGTCAGAGGGGGCGGGCGGCCCGCCCTCCCGCCGGCGTGCCGGACGCGCGGCGGCGTATCCACAACCCCAGGAGGAGAAGAAGATGAGCGACACGCTTTCGGAAGTGCTTACGGCCAACAAGGCCTACGCGGCCGGCTTCGGCGACAGGGCGAACCTGGCGATGCCGCCCAGGCGGCGTTTCGCGATCCTGACCTGCATGGACGCGCGGCTGCAGCCGGCCCGCTTCGCCGGCCTGGCGGAAGGCGACGCGCACGTGATCCGCAACGCCGGCGGCCGGGCGAGCGACGACGCGATCCGCTCGCTGGTGATCTCCTACAAGCTGCTCGGCACCAAGGAGTGGTTCGTCATCCACCACACCGACTGCGGCATGGAGTTCTTCACCGACGAGGTGATGCGCAAGCTGCTCGCCTCCAGCCTGGAGACCGCGGTGCTGGCCGCGGACGGCTTCCGCGACGTCGGCAAGGGGCCGGGCTCGACCGAGGGCGAGTTCATCGACTGGCTGACCATCCGCAACCAGGCCGAGAGCGTGCTGGCCGACGTCAGGCGCATCCGCAGCCACCCGCTGGTGCCGCGAACCATCCCGATCTACGGTTTCATCTACGATGTGCGCACCGGTTTGCTCAACGAGGTGCCCGGGGCGGCCGCCGCCGGCCGGGCGGGATAGGCGGATTCCAGTTCGTCGCCAAGGAAAAGGCCCTTTCAGCTTCGATGTGGGTTCCGGCAGGGAAAGGCGTGCGGGAATGGTCCCCTCGCCCCTGGCGGGCGAGGGACAGGGAGAGGGGGGAGAGTAGCCTC
>DATMWM010000471.1:0-2041 GCA_035562535.1 Rhodocyclaceae bacterium
GACCCAGCCTGACCGCCACGGGCTGGCGCATGCCCCCGACCGGGGTCGCGTGGGCGATCACCTGCATGTAGGGCCCCTCGCGCCAGGCGCGCAGCGCGAAATCGACGAAGCGCATCGGCGGGGCGGCGTCGGATTGGACGCGGGCCGGCTTGACCATCGGCTCGGTCCTTTCTGTGGATGCGGGAACCGCGGATTCTACGCGGGTCGGACGGTCGCCTCAGGCCGCGCGGGCGCGCGGCACCGGGACGGCCGGCTGCCTGCCGCCCTTCGTCACCCTGACGGCGCAGTACTTGAACTCGGGGATCTTGCCGAACGGGTCGAGCGCCGGGTTGGTGAGCAGGTTGGCCGCCGCCTCGACGTAGCAGAACGGGATGAACACCGTGCCGCGCGCCAGCCCGGCGTCCGGCTCGGCGCGGGCGGTCAGGCTGCCGCGGCGGGTCTCCAGGGTGATCGGCTCGCCCGCGACCGCGCCGGCCGCCGCCAGGTCGTCCGGGTGGATGCTCACCCGCGGCTCGGGCTTGAGCGCGTCCAGCACCGCCGAGCGCCGGGTCATGGTGCCGGTGTGCCAGTGCTCCAGTTCCCGGCCGGTGATCAGGACCATCGGATAGCTGCGGTCGGGCACCTCGTCCGCGGTGAGCAGCTTCGCCGGGACGAAGCGCGCGCGTCCGCCGGGCAGCGGGAAGGTGCGGGTGAAGATCACGATCTCGGACTGCCCGTCCTCGCTGGCGCGCGGGTAGAACACCGCGCCCTCGGTCTCGAGCAGTTCCCAGCTTATGCCGGCGATCGAGGGCATGACCTGGCGCATCTCCTCGAACACCTCGCCCGGTCCCGAGTAGTACCACTCCAGGCCGAAGCGCCGGGCGATCTGCTGGATGATCCACAGATCCTGCCGCGCTTCGCCGGGCAGCGGCAGCGCCGGCCGCGAGATCTGGACGCAACGGTCGGTGTTGGTGAAGCTGCCCTGCTTCTCGGCGAAGGCGCTGGCCGGCAGGACGACGTCGGCAAGCATCGCGGTCTCGGTGAGGAACAGGTCCTGCACCACCAGGTGGTCGAGGCTGGCCAGGGCCTCGCGGGCGTGGTTCAGGTCCGGGTCGGACATGGCCGGGTTCTCGCCCATGACGTACATGCCGCGGATCTCGCCGCGCTGGGCGGCGTGCATGATCTCGACCACGGTCAGGCCGGGATTCGGGTCGAGGTCGACGTCCCAGTAGCGCTCGAAGCGTTCGCGCGCCTGCGGGTTGTCCACCCGCTGGTAGTCCGGGAAGACCATCGGGATCAGCCCGGAATCGGAGGCGCCCTGGACGTTGTTCTGGCCGCGCAGCGGGTGCAGCCCGGTGCCCGGCCGGCCGATCTGTCCGGTCATCAGCGCCAGCGCGATCAGGCAGCGGGCGTTGTCCGTGCCGTGCACGTGCTGCGACACGCCCATGCCCCAGAAGATCATCGCAGCCTTCGACTTCGCATAGGTGCGCGCCACCGTGCGTATCGTTTCCGGGTCGATGCCGCAGATGCCGGCCATCTGCTCGGGCGCGAAGTGCTTCAGGTTCTCGCGGAACGCATCGAAGCCCTCGGTGCGGCCGCGGACGAAGGCCTCGTCGGTGAGGTTCTCCTCGACGATCACGTGCATGAGGGCGTTCAGCAGCGCCACGTCGGTGTCCGGCCGGAACTGCAGGAAGTGGCGGGCGTGACGCGCGAGTTCGGTGCGCCGCGGGTCCATGACGATCAGCGTGGCGCCCCGGCGGGCCGCGTTCTTCATCCAGGTGGCGGCCACCGGATGGTTGACCGTCGGGTTGGCGCCGATCACCACGATGACGTCGGCGTGCTCCACGTCGGACACCGGGTTGGACACCGCGCCCGAGCCGATGCATTCGAGCAGGGCGGCGACCGACGAGGCGTGGCACAGCCGGGTGCAGTGGTCGACGTTGTTCGTGCCGAAGCCCACGCGCACCAGCTTCTGGAACAGATACGCCTCCTCGTTGCTGCCCTTGGCCGAGCCGAAGCCGGCGAGCGCGTGCTTGCCGTGCTGCTGCCTGACGCGCAGCAG
>DATMWM010000472.1:0-14154 GCA_035562535.1 Rhodocyclaceae bacterium
GACAAGGACAAGCGCATCCTGGCGGTGATCGGCGACTCGACCTTCATGCACATGGGTATGCAGGGCCTGCTCGACATGGTCTACAACAGGGGCAACGTCACCGTGCTGCTGCTGGACAACCGGGCAGTCGGCATGACTGGCGGCCAGGACAACCCCGGCAGCGGCCGCGGCATCCACGGCGAGGAGGCGCCCCGGGTCGATTTCGTGAAGTTGTGCGAGGCCATCGGGGTGAAGCCCGAGCGCATCCACAAGCTCAACCCCTACGAACTGCCGGTGCTCTTCAAGACCATCCGCGAGGAGGTCAAGATTCCCGAGGTCTCGGTGATCATCACTGACCAGCCCTGCGTGCTGATCAAGGACTACCACAAGCTCAAGCCGTACACGGTGCTCGACGACAAGTGCACCGGCTGCGGCAACTGCGTCGAGGTGGGTTGCCCGGCGATCCATGTCACCCGGCGGGGCAAGGCGGTCAAGCCCTCGGGCAAGGAGGTGGATCTGGCCTTCGTGCGCATCGAGACCGCCGCCTGCACCGGCTGCGGCCTGTGCCTGCAGCCCTGCGCGCCGGACGCGATCGTGCACGCCGAACCGCTGGCGCCGATCCGCATCGTGAAGAGCTGAGGAAGGTGGAATACGGCCTGGCGGGCCTATTCCACCTTTCGAGGCGACGACTCCGAACCGTAGGGTGGATTAGCGCCGCAGGCGCGTAATCCACCTTCGGGCCGTACCGCAAAGAACATCGATTCACGGAATCCGACATGGACGACAGCGTCACCAACATTCTGGTCGTGGGCATCGGCGGGCAGGGCGTCATGACCGCCACCGAGATACTCGCCGAGGCGGCGATCGCGCTCGGCCACGACGTCAAGAAGACCGAGGTGGCCGGCATGGCCCAGCGCGGCGGCGTTGTGTCCTCGCACCTGCGCTTCGGGCCGAAGGTGCTCAGCCCGCAGATCGCTCCCGGCACCGCCGACATCCTGCTCGGCTTCGAGGCGGCCGAGGCGATGCGCTGGCGGCACATGCTGCGCCCGACCGGCATCGCCCTGGTGAATACCGCCAAGCTGGTGCCGCCGGTGGTCGAACTCGGCCTCTACCCCTATCCGGACGATCCGGTGGCCGAGATGCGCGCGGCCGGCACCAGCGTGCACGCCTTCGATGCCACCGCCATCGCCATGGACCTGGGCGAGATGCGCCTGGGCAACACGGTCATGCTCGGCGCCATCGCCGACCATCTGCCCTTCTCGGCGGACGTGCTGCGCGAGGCGATCCTCAAGCGCTTCGGCCGCAAGAAGCCGGAACTGCTGGAGCTGAACCGCCGGGCCTTCGAGGCCGGCCGCGCGGCGGTGGCGGACGGGGCCTCCGCCTGAAGGGGCCAAGCGGGCGCGACCGGTTCCAGCGCCGATCTTCCGGCGAGGCCGCCCGCAGCGCGAGGCGAGCGTCTGCCGGATGCTAAACTGTCGCGCTTTCCGCACCGTGGCATGAACAGATCCAGATGAGCGCCCGCATACTCGACGGCAACGCACTTTCCGCGACGGTCCGCGCCAGGCTGGCCGAGCGTGCGCAGGCCCTGGCCGGGGCGGGCGTGCAGCCCTGCCTGGCGGTGATCCTGGTCGGCGAGAGCCCCGCCTCGGCGGTCTACGTGCGCAACAAGGTCAGGGCCTGCGAGGCCGCCGGCATGCGCTCGCTCAAGTTCGACTATGCCGCCGACGTGGCGCCCGCAGCGGTGTTCGAGCGCATCGCCGCGCTCAATGCCGACCCGTCCGTGCACGGCATCCTGGTCCAGTTGCCGCTGCCGCCGCAGTTCGACGCCGAGGCCGTGCTGGAATCGATCTCGCCCGACAAGGACGTCGACGGATTCCACGCGGTGAATACCGGCCGGCTGGTGCAGGGGCGTCCGGGCTTCGTGCCCTGCACCCCGCTGGGCGTGATGGAAATGCTCAAGAGCGAGGGCGTGCCGCTGCGCGGCGCGGAGGCGGTGATCGTCGGGCGCAGCAACATCGTCGGCAAACCGATGGCCATGCTGCTGATGCAGGCCGACGCGACGGTCACGGTCTGCCACTCGAAGACGCGCGACCTGGCCGGCCACTGCCGCCGGGCCGACATCCTGGTCGCCGCCATCGGCCGGCCGCGCTTCGTCACCGGCGACATGGTCAAGCCGGGGGCGGTGGTGATCGACGTGGGCATCAACCGGCTGCCCGACGGCAAGTTGTGCGGCGACGTGGATTTCGATGCGGCGCGCGAGGTTGCCTCGCTGATCACCCCGGTGCCGGGCGGCGTCGGGCCGATGACCATCACCATGCTGCTCGCCAACACCATCGAGTCGGCGGCGCGCAGGGTGGCGGGCGCAGCCTGACCGGCTGCATCCATCAGGCAACCCATTCGGAGTGCACATGGACGGACATCCCCTGGTCGGCATCGTCATGGGCTCCGATTCGGACTGGCCGGTGATGAAGGCCGCCGCCGCGGTGCTGGACGAGTTCGGCGTGCGTTACGAGGCGCGGGTGGTTTCGGCGCACCGCACCCCGGACCTGCTTTTCGACTACGCCGGCATGGCGGGCGAGCGCGGGCTGCGGGCGATCATCGCGGGCGCGGGCGGCGCGGCGCACCTGCCGGGCATGCTGGCGGCCAAGACCACGGTGCCGGTGCTCGGCGTGCCCGTGCCCTCGAAGCATCTGAATGGGCTGGATTCGCTGCTGTCCATCGTCCAGATGCCCAAGGGAATCCCGGTTGCCACCTTCGCCATTGGCGAGGCCGGGGCAGCCAACGCCGGCCTGTTCGCGGTGGCGCTGCTCGCCGGCCACGACCCGGACCTGTCGGCGAAGCTGACCGAATTCCGCACCCGGCAGTCCGAGCGCGTGCTGGAAATGCGGCTCCCGGTCGGGGAATGAGCGGAGGCCGCGACGGCGGCATCGGAACGAAATGATCCTCCCCCCGGCAACGCTCGCCATGCTCGGCGGCGGCCAGCTCGGCCGATTCTTCGTCATGGCCGCTCACGAACTGGGCTACCGGGTCTGGGTGCTCGACCCGGATCCGCACAGTCCCGCCGGCCGCATCGCCGACCGCCACCTGGCCGCGGCCTACGACGATGCGGACGCGCTGAACCAGATCGCCGAGCATTGCGCGGCGGCCACCACCGAATTCGAGAACGTGCCCGCAGGCAGCCTGGCCTACCTATCCAAGTTCATCCCGGTGCGCCCCTCGGCCGACTCCGTCGCGATCGCGCAGAACCGGATCAGCGAGAAGACCTTCCTGAGCGATCACGGCTTCCCGGTCGGAGCCTTCGAGGTGGTGCGCAGCGCCGAGGACATCGAGCGCGCCGACCCGGGGCTGTTCCCCTGCGTGCTCAAGGTCAGCCGCTTCGGCTACGACGGCAAGGGCCAGGCGCGCGTGGCCAACGTGGCCGAGGCGAAGGAGGCGTTCCACCATTTCGGGGGCGAGCCCTGCGTGATCGAGCGGCTGCTGCCGCTGGAGCGCGAGGTGTCCTGCATCGTCGCCCGCAGCGAGTCCGGCGAGGTGTCGGCCTTCCCGGTGGCCGAGAACAGCCATCGCAACGGCATACTGGACGTGAGCATCGCGCCGGCCCGGGTCGGCAACGGCGTGCGTACCGAGGCCGAGGAGATGGCGGCCGGGCTGGCCGCCGAGCTGGGCTACGTCGGCGTGCTCGGGGTCGAGCTGTTCGTCAGCGAGGGCAGGCTGCTGGTCAACGAGCTGGCGCCCCGGCCGCACAACAGCGGCCACTACACGATCGACGCCTGCGCGACCAGCCAGTTCGAGCAGCAGGTGCGCACGCTCTGCGGGCTCCCGCTCGGCGATACGCGGCCGCGGGGCGCCGCGGTCATGGTCAATCTGCTCGGCGACCTGTGGTCCGGCGGCGAGCCGGGCTGGGCGACGCTGCTGGCCGAGCCGCGGCTGAAGCTGCACCTCTACGGCAAGCACCATGCCCGGCCGGGGCGCAAGATGGGGCATTTCACGGTGATCGACGCGGATTCCGGGCGGGCGGTCGAGATCGCCCTGGCGGCCCGCCGGCGCATCGGCATCGTGGACTGATCCGCCTCGGACGCTGCGCCGATCGAGCCATGACCTCGGATTCCTCCAGCCAGATCCAGCGGGCCGCGGCGTTGCTGCGCGCCGGCGAGGTCGTGGCTTTCCCGACCGAGACGGTCTATGGGCTGGGCGCGGATGCGCTGAATCCGGCGGCGGTGGCCAAGGTGTTCGCGGCCAAGGACCGGCCGGCCGACCATCCGCTGATCGTGCATCTGCCGCTTAACGCGGATCTTTCGATGTGGGCCCGCGAGGTGCCGCCGGTGGCCGAAAAGCTGGCCCTGGCCTTCTGGCCCGGTCCGCTCACCCTGATTCTTCCCAGGCAGAAGCGAATCCCCGAGATCGTCACCGGCGGCCAGGACACCGTCGGACTGCGGGTGCCCGACCATCCGCTGGCGCGGCAACTCCTGGCGGCCTTCGCCGGCGGCATCGCGGCGCCCTCGGCCAACCGCTTCGGCCGGATCAGCCCGACCACCGCCGAGCACGTGCGACTGGAACTCGGCGACCGCATCGCGATGATCCTGGACGGCGGGCCCTGCGCAGTGGGCATCGAGTCGACGATCGTCGACGTGTCGCGCCGTACCCCGCGCATCCTGCGCCCCGGGGCGATCACCGGCCGCGACATCGAGGACGTCGCCGGCGTGCCGGTCGGCCTGGGGCCGGGCGCGGGAGACGAGACGGAGATTCCCAGGGTATCCGGTTCTCTTCCTGGGCATTACGCGCCGCGCACTCCTTTGGTGCTCGTTGCCGCGTCGCAGATGCGCGGCGAACTGGACGCCAGGCTGGCCCAGGGCCTCGACCTGGCGGTGCTCGGGCGCCAGGCGCAGCGTGTCGTGGATGGCCGCATCCACTGGCAGCGGGCGCTTGCCGATCCTGCCGGATACGCTCACGACCTGTACGCGCACCTGCGCGCGCTCGATGCGCTCTGCGTCGATCTGATCGTCGTCGAGGCGCTGCCTGAGGAGGCCGCCTGGCTGGCCGTGCGCGATCGCCTGTCCAGGGCGGCGTGCGGATCGGGAGCCGACGAAGAACCCTGAGCCTCTCTCAGGCGTGGTACCGGTCACGCGCCCCGGCGACCGGTACTCAAGCCCCTACTGCGGCCGCCGATATGGACTCGATCGCGGTCACCACGAGGGGAATCCCAATGAAAACTCGTCGATTCTTAAGCATCCTGGTGCTCGCGCTCGGCTGCGCGGCGCTGCCCGCCACGGCTCAGGATCTGCAGGAAATCAAGGCTCAGGGCGTGCTCAGGCACCTGGGCATTCCCTACGCCAACTTCGTCACCGGCAGCGGCGACGGGCTGGACGTGGAGATCATCCAGATGTTCGCGCGCCACCTCGGCGTCCGCTATCAATACGTTCAGACCAGCTGGAAATCGGCGTTCGGCGACCTGACCGGCCGGCAGGTCAAGCAGAGCGGCGACGAGATCCAGTTTCTCGGCGAGGTGCCGATGCGCGGCGACCTGATCGCCAACGGCCTGACCATGCTGCCCTGGCGGCAGAAGCTGATCGAGTACTCCACGCCGACCTTTCCCACCGGCGTCTGGCTGATCGCACGGGCTGAGGGCAAGAGCTTGCCGATCAAGGCATCCGGAGACCGCGCCCGGGACATCCAAGCGACCAAGTCGCGGCTGCGCGACGGCAGCGTGCTGGTCATGGAGGCGACCTGCCTCGACCCGGCGCTCTATGGCCTGAAGAACAAGGGCCTGGACCTGCGTTATTACACGCGCAGCACCAACCTGAACGAGATGGTTCCGGCGATCCTGAACGACGATGCGCAGATGACGCTGCTGGACGTCCCGGACGCGCTGATCGCCCTGGAAAAATGGCCCGGGCAGATCAAGGTGATCGGGCCGGTGTCGGAAGACCAGCAGATGGGCGTGGGCTTCCGCAAGGACTCTCCCGAACTGCGCAAGGCGTTCAACGCATTCTTCCAGACGCTCAAGCAGGACGGGACCTACGTCAGGCTGGTGGAGAAGTATTACCCGACCGCGCTGCGCTACTTCCCGTCCTTCTTCAAGGACGAAGGCGCCCGGGCCGCCGAGCCCGGACCTTCGGGTCAGGCGAAGACCGCTCTGAAATGAAACCCCTGCGGGCAGGATGGCCCCTGATCGGCGCCGTTCTGTTCGTCGCCTACGCGGCGCTGCTCATCTGGCACAACTACTCCACCCAGGTCCAGCTGCGCGAATCGGCGCTCGCCGGACTGAGGCTCGACGCCGAGAAGCGGGCCGCCGCGATCTCGTACTTCTTCTCCGAGCGGCGCAACGATCTGGCCGATCTGGCCGAGTCGCGGGAGATCTCGGCGTTCTTCGCCAACAAGGCCCTGCAGATGTCGATGGAGTACGGCCTGCGCGCCAACCTGCTGGCGATCAGCCAGTCGTTCGAGCGGCTGCGGCGCCAGAAGACGATGGGCGGGTCCCCGATCTACGGGCGGATGCTGCTGGTGGATGCCGAAGGCGAGGTGCTCGTGGACACCGACGGGGAGGACGCGCAGCCCGCCGAGCCGGCCGGGTTGATGACACCCGGGGCGCGCGTCCCGACGATCCTGTTCGACCGTTCCTCCGGCAAGCTCGCGGCCACCGCGCCGGTGTACTTCAAGGACGCCTATGCCGGCCAGGTCATCGCCTGGTCCGACGCCTCGCACCTGCACCGCCATCTGGTCGAACCCGGCGTTTCGGTCGACCAGCACGAACTGCTGGTCACCGCGGAAGGCGACGCGGTGTCGGCCGACGACCGGGGCGCCGGGCTCGACGCCGAGGTGGTCGAATCGGCGCGCACCCTCTTCGCGGACGCGAATCGACTCCGCGGAGCCGGCGAGGGGCTGTGGGCGGAGCATGGGCTCGTGGGCGCCAAGCTGGCCGTGGCGGGCACGCCGTTCTAACTGGCAATCGTGGTGCCGGAGGACATGGCGTTTCGCAAGGCTGCGCCGGTGGCGTTCCTGCTGGCCGCCGGATCCGTCCCGCTGATCGTGCTGGTGGCGGCCTTCTTCCTCGGACGCCTGCAACGGCTGAACGCCGCGCTCAAGTCCCGCTACATCGAGTCCGACCGGCGCCGCGGCGAGCTCCAGGGCAAGTACACGGAGCTCGAGAGCGAGGTGCGGCGGCGCGAAGCGGTGGAGCGCGAACTGCGTCTGCAGAGCGAGCAGCTCGAAGTGCGAACCCGCGAACTCCAGGCGGCGATGGAAGAAGCGCATCACCTCGCCATGTACGACGGCCTGACCGGCCTGAGCAACCGCGTCCTCTTCCGGGAGTCGCTGCGCCAGGCGATCGGGACGGCGAAGAAGAACGGCCGCACGCTGGCCGTGCTGTTCCTGGACGTCGACCGCTTCAAGCGGATCAACGACACGCTGGGGCACACCGCCGGGGATCAGCTGCTGCGCGAGGTGGCCCGGCGGGTGGAGAACTGCGTGCGCCAGTCCGACATGGTCAGCCGGGCAGGCGAACATGCGCGCAGCGCCTATGTCGCCCGCCAGGGCGGCGACGAGTTCACCGTGCTGCTGACCGAGTTGGGCGAACCGATCCAGGCGGCCGTCGTGGCACGGCGGATCATCGAGGCGCTCGCGCGCTCGATCAGCCTGGACGGCCACGAAGTGGTGGTAACCGGCAGCGTCGGCATCAGCATCTATCCAGGGGACGGGGAGGACGTCGATAGCCTGCTCAAGAACGCCGACGCGGCCATGTACCACGCGAAGGAGAAGGGGCGCAACCAGTACCAGTTCTACGAGGAGTCGATGCATGCCACCGCGATGCGCCGGCTCGCCATCGAGAGCGAGATGCGCCAGGCCATCGAGCAGGAGCAATTCGAGGTCTTCTACCAGCCGATGATGGACCCGCGGGCCGGACGCATCGTCGGCGTCGAAGCCCTGCTGCGCTGGCACCATCCGCGCCGCGGGCTGGTTTCGCCCGGCGAGTTCATCCCGGTGGCCGAGGAATCCGGCCTGATCGTCCCCTTGACCGAGTACGTCCTGAACCGCGCCTGCCGCCAGATCGCGGCCTGGGACCGCGAGACCGGGATGCAGATATCGGTGGCGGTGAATCTCTCCGGGCGGACGCTCGCGCTGGCCGACGTCTACGACATGATCGACCGCTCGCTGCGTGCGGCGGACGCGCCCGCAAGGCTGCTCGAGCTGGAGCTTACCGAGAGCGTGCTCATGGAAAGCCGGGAGACCGCACAGCGGCTGATGGAGCGCCTGAAGCAGCAGGGCGTGCGGGTTTCCATCGACGACTTCGGCACCGGCTACTCCTCGCTGTCCTACCTGAAGACTCTGGTCATCGACACGCTGAAGATCGATCGCTCCTTCGTCCAGGACCTGCCCGGCGACCGCGACAGCGAAGCGATCGTGCGCACGATCGTGGCGATGGCCCGCACGCTGAACCTGCGCGTCGTCGCCGAAGGCGTGGAGACCAGCGAGCAGTACGCCTTCCTGAGCGAGGTCGGGGTGGACCTGGTCCAGGGCTTCCTGTTCGGCAGGCCCGCACCCGAGCCCGAGATTACGCGTCGGCTGGTCGAGTCCGCCGCGCGGACGCTCCCTCCGAAACCGGCCGTATCGGGGGGTGGCGATAACCTGGGGCAGGCCGGCATCTGGGCCGACGAAGCGGAACACCGCAGCCCGGCCCTAGAACGCGCCGCGTGACGCGCGGCCGGTCTTCCGGAACCTCGCAGCGCAGACGGTTTTTGATATACTTCGCGGCTCGTTTGGGGAAGTAGCTCAGCTGGGAGAGCGCCGCGTTCGCAATGCGGAGGTCGAGGGTTCGATCCCCTTCTTCTCCACCACCAGAAAACGAAGGGGTTAGCCGTATGCGCTAACCCCTTCGGCTTTTTGCGGACCCTGGTGCGGGCGGGTTGGATTGCGGGCCGCCGTTTTCGGCGTATCCCGGCGCGGCGCGATTGTCGGCCTGGGCCGCTCGCATCGCGCCGCCCTCAGGCGACTCGGATCGCGTAGCTGCGCCGAAGCGGCCCGAATCCTGGGCCTACCACCACCACCTGCGCCACGGCGCCCGCCACCACGGGCCTACCCCATAATGGGGATAGCCGCCCCAGAACGGGTTGTAGGGGGCGCCGTAGTACGGGCCCCACCAACCCGGCCCACCCCACCAGGCCTGAGCGTCGTTGGCGACCGGGGCGAGAACCGCCACGGCCAGAGAAGCAATCGCCAAAGATTTGGATATGCTCTTCATAGCTTCCTCCGTTTGCCTAGACGAAATTACCGGCAAGCGCTCGGAGCGGCGGCACCGTCGCGCATGCCGCTTTCATTCAGGTGGATCCGTTCCCGCTGCCGGGCCGGGCGCCCGCCCTGAACATCCGTTCGTGATCTCCCGGCACCCGCTTACCTCGACGGGCCCGGCAAGACAGATCCGATCCGGGTGTATCAATTAATTAGCAAATTCTAATGTACTTGTCAACAGCCACGATGCGGCCCGGACGGAACCGTGCATTCAAGTCGGGAGTTCGGCGCGGTCGCGTCCGGGCCTCGGCGCCCAGGGCGGGGCCCGGTCGGACGGCTACTTGGCTTTGGTGCTGGCGCGCTTCGGGGCGGCCGCTTTCTTCGGCGCCGGCTTGGCGGCGGATTTCGCGCCGCTCCTGGCGGCCGGCTTCGCGGCGGCCTTGGCCGCGGGTTTCATCGCCGCCGCTTTCCGGATAATCCCTGCCGCCTTGGCCGCTTCGGTCTGATCCGCGAAGCCGAACACGGCCACGAACTTCTTGCCCAGTGCCTGCGCGCTCAGGAATGCCAGATTGATGCCGGCATCCGCTACTGCCCGGGTGATCGCGTGACCCAGGCCCGGCTTGTTGTCCCCCTCGACCATCAGCGCGGTCGCGGAGGCGGCGGCCAGCCCGGCCTCCTTGGCTGCGGCGATGTTCTTCCTGCCCTTTACCGGAAACAGTTGCACGGCCGCCTTGCCGCCCTGGCCGCTGTAGCCGACCACCATCTGCAGATCCGAACCCGCCTGGGCGAGAGGCTCCAGCACGGCCGCCAATGCGCCCACCTTATCCTTCAGGTCCCGCCGCCACACACCCAGCTTCTTGACTGTCACTGCCATATCGGTAGCTCCTCTTTGTCATGACCCGATTGCGGGTCGGTCGGCTTCGCGTCGCGGCCGGGTGCCCCGCACGAAGACGCCGGGAGTGTAGCAGGATGCCGGTGGATGAAAGCGCGATATGGCGTTCGACTCCGCGCCTGCCGCCGCGAATTCCGGGAATGCAATAGGAATAGGTGCCCCGAGCCGCTCGCTCATCGGTCGTCCCGGTTCCGCTCGCCACCCGTTGACGTGAGTGGCGCGGCCGGGAACATGACTGTGGGCGAACGCGCTGAGTCCGCCGGCCGCCTCCGCCGGTGCCGGGGCGGCGCGGTCAGGCGCGTGCGGCAGCCCGGGCAAGCGCGAATGCGCGGTAGCGCCGGGCAACGCGCCGCAATTCGGCGAAATCGTCCGCTGCACGCACCTGATCGAGCAGCGTGCAGGCGACCTCATCGTCCGACGGGTCGCGGTGCTCGGCCGAACCTTTCCGCGGGCAAGCCGCCTGGGCGGCTGCGATCTCCGCCAGGCTGGCGCGCTCTCCCAACGCTCCGACCTCCTCCGCCGACAGATCGCACATGTCGATGCACTGTTTGAGACAAAGCATGCTTTTCTCTCCTCTCCAAGCAACTCTGTTTCCGACAAGTTTACTCGGATTTTGTTTCGGTTCTGCGTGGCGGTCGCAGCTGGGTCCTTGTTCCCGCTTACGCTTCGTCGTCTTCGGCTTCGTCCTCGGCGTCCGCGGGACCGTCGGCCTCGGACTCCTGAATCGGAGGCGGGGCCGGACGCCCGACGAGCTGCGCGTAAAGGGAGCGGACCGGCGGGACGGATTCGCCGTCCAGCAGCGGGCGGCGTAGGTGTCGGAAGGTGTTCATCGCAATCGCAATCAGATGTCCGGGCGGTTTCGTGCCCCGGCCGCGCGGCTTTCCGCGGCGACCGTCCGGCGCAGTTCCGGGTCGCACGTGGGCATGGACAATGGATCGGGGCGATGGTGCCGCAGCTCGCGGCCGGCGCCTCGCCCGGCCCGCGTGCCGAACCGTCGCCCCTTGCCGGCGCAGGCGGCGGTGTCACGCCACCTCGCGCTGCGTGCAAACGCCGAACCGCGGGCGGTGCTCGTACTGGGCTGACGGTCCCGAAGAGAAGTGGCGCAAGGGCCGGATCCGCGGCGTCCGGATGTTGCCGAGCGCTCCGCGGGCGTGGAGGGAATCGGGCCGGCCGCGCCCCGGCCGGCGCGCGCTACTTGTGCTTGTGACGGTGATGCTTGCAGTGGCCGGGCGGCCAGCAGCCGGATTCGCGCACGTACACGGTCTCGCGCTCTACCACGACCGGCTGTTGCCTGACGGTGGTCTTCGGCCTGGAATCCGGCTGCGTGGCGATCGCCGCGCCTGCAGCGCCGCCCAGGCCCGCCCCGATGATCGCACCCTCGCGCCCGCCGACCGCGGAACCCACCGCCGCCCCGGCGCCGCCGCCGATCGCCCCGCCTATCACCGCTGAACCGTCGATGCCGCCGGCTGCGGCGATCGCACTGCACCCGGCCAGGAACAGGCCGCACAGGATGGTCGAAGATTTCATCGCGTTCCTCCTTGCTGGATCGGGTTCGGTCCGACAGCGGACCCCGAAGTGGATCCCGAAGCAAACCACGGTCCCGCGACGCTATTCTTGATGGATCAGGCTGTTGCGGCAGCCGGCCGCCCTCGTCACCGACGCGCAGCGTCAGCGTCCTGACGCGGACCGGAATTCGCATTGAATCCGGAGGACGCTGCTGGCATCCTCGCCGGCGGGCGGCACGCGCAACGCCGGCCGGCATAACATCGGCAGCCATGAATTTCGAGCACCTCATCGAGATCAACGATCCGGACGCGCCGGACATCCGGCCGCTGTCGCGCACCGAACTCTGGCGCGGACTGGTGATGCGCGCAGAGCAGCCGCAGGTTTCGGTGCTTGCGCTGGACGAATGCACGATCCTGGAGCGCGGCGCCGACTACCTGGAGCGCGAACTGCGTTTCGGGCAACTGCGCGTGCGCGACCGGGTGATTCTGGCCGCGTTCGAGTCGGTGACCTACGAGACCGAGGCCGGGGAGGATTTTCCGGCCAGCCGCCTGACCATGTCGATCGAGGAGCCCCTGCCCGGTCGACTGTTCCTGCGCTTCGTCTACGCCGACCGGGACGCGCAGCCGGGCGCCGGCCCGGATTCGTTCTACGGCGCGCACCTCAGGCAGGCCTACATCGAGGCGGACATCGACACGGTGCGCACCATCCGCCGGCTCGCCGGCGAGGGCCTGCTCGGCGGCGAGCCGGACCAGTCGCCGGCGCGCCCGAGCTGATCAGGCAATCCCGATTCAGGCGGGCTGGCCGCCCGGCCGCGCGGCCGGGCGCCGACATCCCTGCCGGCGCCGCCCCGCGGCCGGCGCGCGACGTGGGCCGGCGAACTCTTCGAGGCGCAGGTTCCAGGCGTCCAGTGTCTCCCAGAACAGCATCGACTCCGCGCCGGCCACCCGTCCGTCCGCCCGGATCACCTCGAGCATCAGACGCACGACCTCCCGGCGCCGCCAGGGATCCTCGATCTCGCCCAGCATGCGGGCGATGGCGGCCGGATCCAGCCGGAAGTGGCCGTCGGCCGGCAGCGGGCCGCGATCTGTCAGATCGTCACAGAAGTCGTAGAGAACCCGCATGAAGCGCGACGGGTCGGTGCCGATGCGCCTGAAGGCGTCGGCGCGGCGCAGGTTCTCCAGTTCGCTCGCCTCGAGCATGCCGTCCGAGAGCAGCGTCAGCGCCAGCAGGCGGGCCATCGCCTCCGGGCTGTCCGACGGATAGGGCCGGAGGAAATCGGAAGTGCGTGCCGCATACGTCGGAACCCAGGATCCGGCGTTGTTCGGGTGCTGCTGCTGTTCCATGTCGCTTCCCTTTCGTTCGAAGCAAGCCCGCGCTTGCGTGACGACAATCTAGGCTGTCGCGCGCGCAACAGGAAGCGAAGGAACATGGACGGTATATTCGATAAAATCGAAGCATGCAGCCGTTGAACTATCGCCATCTGCTCTACTTCTGGGTGGTCGCCAAGGAAGGCAGCGTGACGCGCGCCGCGCAGAGGCTGGGCGTGACGGTACAGACCATCAGCGGACAGCTCGGCCAACTCGAGCGCGACGTCGGCCGCGCGCTGTTCGCGCAGCAGGGCCGGCGGCTGGTGCTCACCGAGTCCGGGCGCCTGGCCCTGGGCTATGCCGATCAGATCTTCCAGCTGGGCGAACAGCTGCAGGATGCCCTCCAGGTGCGCACCGACGACCGGGCGATCCGCCTGACCATGGGCATCGCCGACGCCGTGCCGAAGCTGGTCGCCTACCGGCTGATCGAGTGCGCGCTCCGGCTGCCGCAGACCGTGCGCCTGGTCTGCCACGAGGGGAAGTTCGAGGCGATGCTCTCGGAGCTGGCCCTGCACAAGCTGGACGCCGTGCTCGCCGACCGGCCGGTCGGCTCGGGCGTCAATCTGCGCGTGTTCCACCACCTGCTCGGCGAGAGCGAGGTGGCCGTCTTCGCGGCACCCGATCTGGCGGAGCGCTGCCGGGACGCTTTCCCGGCCTGCCTGGGCGTCGAGCCGATGCTCCTGCCCACCCGCAACTGCGCGATCCGGACCCGCATCGAGGCCTGGTTCGAGACCCGCGGGCTGCGTCCGAGGCTGGCCGCGGAATTCGACGACACGGCGCTGCTCAAGACCTTCGGCCGCAGCGGCCTGGGCCTGTTTCCGGCGCCGGCGGCCCTGGCGGAAGACCTGCGGGCGCAGTACGGCGCGGTGCCGGTCGGCACGCTGGACGGCGTGCGCGAGCAGTTCTATGTCATCTCGAACGAGCGGCGGATCACGCATCCGGCGGTCGAGGCGATGCGTGCCGCCACGGTGAAGACGATCTTTCCGCCGTCCGACCGATGATGCCGCGGCGACCGGCAATGCGGAGGCGGGCGCTTGGATGAGATCGCGGCACGCGAGGTGCTGCTGATCCGGGCGATCGAGCTGGGCGATCCGGATGGGGCGGCGTTGCCCCTGCCCGAGCGCGCCCGCGCCGGCCGGGAGGCGGCCGCCGTTCCACCCGTTGCGGGCCCCGAACACGCGGGAGGTT
>DATMWM010000473.1:0-2860 GCA_035562535.1 Rhodocyclaceae bacterium
GCCGACGATGGCCGGCAGCCGCGGCCGCAGCGGCCGCAGGCCGAGCCGGTGCTGCAGATCCTCCTCGAGCTTCTCGGTGTCCAGCCCAGAGACGTCTAGCCGCCGCTTGTTGATCTCCCGGCGCTCGTTCAGGGTCTCGACGTCCACCGTGCGCCTGTCCAGGGCATGCTGCAGGATCTCCCAGCGCAGTTCCTGCCAGGTCGCCACCGGCTTGCCGGCGATGCTCAGGACCAGTTCGCCCTCCTCGAACCCGGCCGCCTGCGCGACCGTGCCGGCCGCCGGCGCGCTCACCAGCGGCTTGAGCTCGTCCACGCCATACACGTAGAGCCCCCAGTAGAACACGATGGCCAGGAGGAAGTTGGCCAGCGGTCCTGCGGCGACGATGGCGAAGCGCTTGCCGACCGGCTGGCGGTTGAACGCCCGCCCAAGCTCTTCCGGCGCGACCGGCGCCTCGCGCTCGTCCAGCATCTTGACGTAGCCGCCCAGCGGAAACGCCGCCAGCGCCCACTCGGTGCCGTCGCGGCCGAACCGGCGGACGAACAGGGTGCGGCCGAATCCTACCGAGAAGCGCAGCACCTTCACCCCGCTCCAGCGCGCGACCAGGTAATGGCCGAACTCGTGCACCACGATCAGGATGCCCAGCGCCACGGCGAAGGCACCCACGTACCAGAGCAGGTTCATGAGGCCCTCCTGCGGCGCAGCGCGAGCTGCTCGACCGCCAGCCGGCGCGCCTCGGTGTCCGCCGCCAGGATGGCGTCCAGGCTGTCCGCCGGCCGCGCGCCCGCCCGCTCCAGGGTTTCGGCGATCACCGGCGCGATCCCGGTGAAAGGCAACTCGCCGTCCAGGAAGGCCGCCACCGCCACCTCGTTGGCGGCGTTCAGCACCGCCGGGGCCGCGCCGCCCTGGCGCAGGGCGGCATAGGCCAGGTCCAGGGCCGGAAACCGCCGCGGGTCGGGCCGCTCGAAGGTGAGCTTCGCCACCTCGACCAGGTCGAGCCGCCGCACGCCGGCGTCGATGCGCTCCGGGTAGGCCAGGGCGTGGGCGATCGGCGTGCGCATGTCCGGGTTGCCGAGCTGGGCGATGACCGAGCCGTCCACGTACTCCACCAGCGAGTGGATGACGCTCTGCGGATGGATCAGCACCTCGATCTGCTCGGGACGCGCGCCGAACAGCCAGTGCGCCTCGATCACCTCCAGGCCCTTGTTCATCATGGTGGCGGAGTCCACCGAGATCTTGCGGCCCATGACCCAGTTCGGATGGGCGCAGGCCTGTTCCGGCGTGACCGCGTCCAGCGCCTCCGGCGGCGTCTGGCGGAACGGCCCGCCCGAGGCGGTGAGCAGGATGCGGACCGCACCGACTCCTTCTATTTCACTTGAGATATGACTCGGAAGTGACTGAAATACCGCGTTGTGTTCGCTGTCGATCGGCAACAGCCTGGCACCGTTGCGGCGCACCTCGTCCATGAACACCGCCCCGGCCATGACCAGCGACTCCTTGTTCGCCAGCAGCACCTTCTTACCGGTCCGCGCGGCGGCCAGGGTCGAACGCAGGCCGGCGGCACCGACGATCGCGGCCATCACGGTATCGACCTCGGGCAGCGCGGCGATCCGCTCCAGCGCCTGCGGACCGCGCCACACCTCGGTCGTGCATCCTTCGGCGCGCAGCCGCCGGCCGAGCGCATCGGCCTGGGCGTCGCCGCCGGTCACCACGGCCACGCGCGGCCGGAAGCGCAGACACAGCTCCGCCAGGCGATCGGTCTGCCGGTGGCCGGAAAGGGCGACCACCTCGAACCGGTCTGGATGGCGCGCCACCACGTCGAGCGTGTTCAGGCCGATCGACCCGGTGGCGCCGAGCACGGTCAGCCGCTGGAGTGAATTCGCCAAGTCCTCAGCTCCGCCAGATTGCGAAAACCAGACCCACCAGCGGCAGGGTGGAGGTCAGGCTGTCGATGCGGTCGAGCACGCCGCCATGCCCGGGAAGCCAGGTCCCGGAGTCCTTCATGCCGCTCTGCCGCTTGAGCATCGATTCGAACAGGTCGCCGATGATGCTCACCGCGGTGAAGGCCACGCCGCCGAGCACCAGCACGACGAACACCGCAGGTCCGGGTACCCCGGCGGCCTGTTTCCAGGCCAGGAGCAGCGCGTACGCGGTCACCGCAAGCGCCGCACCCAGCGCTCCCTCCCAGGTCTTGCCCGGGCTGATCCGCGGCGCCAGCTTGCGCCGCCCGAAGCGGCGGCCGCAGAAGTAGGCGGCAATGTCCGCGATCCAGACCGCCAGCATTGCCGCCAGCACCGCGCCCGGCTCCCATGCGCGCAGCGCCACCAGCGCCAGGCCCGGAGGGATAAGCACCAGCCAGCCGAGCAGCCCGGCGGTCACGCCCGAACCCATCCCCCAGCGCCGGGCGAGCCACACCGGCGCGACGAAGATCCAGAACACGCCGGCGAATCCGCAGATCCAGGCCAGTATCGCCATTCCGCCAGTCGCCGCGGGGTCGCCGAAACCCGCGACACGCGACGCGAAAAACAGTCCGACCGCGGTCAGCCCGGCGTAAGACAGCCGCAGACCCCGGGAATATCCCGCCAGCGCGCCCCATTCCCAGGCGGCGGCGGCCAGCGCCAGGGCGACGAAGACGATCCAGCCGGTCTGCGGCAACAGGTAGAGCGCGGCGACGAAACCGCAGGCCAGGGCGAGCGCGGTGGCGACCCGCGCCTTAAGCATGCTTGACCGCGCCCTGCCCCGGCTCGGCGTTGGCGCCGGCTTCAGCCTGCGACTGCGGTTCCGTCTCCGCCCTGAGCTGCTCGCTGGTGCGCCCGAAGCGCCGCTCGCGCTGCCGGTAGGATTCGATCGCCTGGTCCAGCGC
>DATMWM010000474.1:0-2538 GCA_035562535.1 Rhodocyclaceae bacterium
GCATGCCCCACATACACCAACTGGCGGTAGAACTCCTCGCGCAGGCTACGGATGTTCTCGCCCTCCCAGAGCACCTCGCCCTCCGCAGGTGCCGACAGGCCGCAGAGCAGGCGCAGCAGGCTGGTCTTGCCGGAGCCGTTGGCCCCGGCCAGATGCACGCCTTCCCCGGGCTCGAGGCGCAAGTCGAGTCCCTGGAACAGCGGGCGATCCCCGCGCACGCAGGTGAGATTCCTGGCCTCGAGCATGAGTCGGTCGGCAGGCAAAAAGGGAGCGATTATACCGTTCGACCGATTCGGCGCCGGAGTTCTTCTCCGCCCCCGGCCGGTCCGGCGGCGTCGAGGGCGCCGAGCAGCAGGATGTCCGGGTCGGTGGTCTCCAGGATCGTCCGGCGCACTTTCTCCTTCAACCACAGGTCGCGCACGTCGATCGGGTTGAAGTCGTCGGTGAGCACGAACGCCCCGGGGTGATCCGGCACAGCCACGGTCCGGCTGAGGCCGGCCCGCACGGCCGCCTCGACCAGGGGGTGGATCGAGGCCTCGGGCAGCGCGCCGACCGCCAGCGGCCCGTCGCGGGCCAGCACCACGTAATTGCCCACGCCGTCCTTCGGCTCCCCGGCGTAGGCAGGGTGGACCGCCACCTCGCCGAACACGGCGCGCAGGGTCTTGATCACCGAAGCGGTCATCGCCCCGTGTTCGCCGAAGCTTCCCATCAGGTTCATCGCCAGCACCCCGCCCGGGTTCAGCCGCGACTTCAACAGGCGCAGCGCCTCGACCGACAGCAGGTGCGCCGGCGTGGTGTCGCCGTTGAACACGTCCAGCACGATGACGTCGTAGCTGCGGTCCGTGGTCGCCAGATACGCGCGTGCATCCTCCCTGAAGACCCGGTCCGCCCCGGCGAAGCCGAAATGGTCGCGCGCCGCGGCGACCACCTCCGGATCGATGTCGACCACGTCGGTGGCGATGCCCCTCGCGGCCAGGCGGGTCGGCACCACGCCGGCGCCCAGGCCGATGACCAGCGCACTGCGGCCGTCCGGGTTGATCGCCAGCGGCAGCAGTTCCAGCAGGTAGGCGTATTCGTAGACCGACCGACCGCTGGCGAGATCGACGCCGCCCTGCACCAGGCCGTCGATGATGAGTTCGCGGGTGCGCGTCTCGCCGTAGCTGTAGTCCACCACCTTGAGGTTGCCGTAGTAGCTGTCCTTGCTGAAGACCACCCGGACCCTGGTCCCGTCCGGCATGGTCGCCGAGGGCAGTTCCGCGCGCGGCAGCAGCAGGAAGGCGAGCAAGGGCGCGGCCAGCGCCGGCCACTTGCCGCGGAAGACGGCAAAATAGACCGCCGCCAGCCCAATCAGCAGGAGGCCGCAGACGAAGAAGGCCGTGGCGATGCCCAGGTAGGCGATGACGAAATAGCCCGCGGCCAGGGTGCCGGCGAAACTGCCGGCGGTGGACACGGCATAGAAGATGCCCACGGTGCGGCCGAGCCGCCCCCACTCGCGCGCCGCGATCCGGATGACATAGGGCGAGACGCAGCCGAGCAGGAACAGGGCCGGACCGAACAGCAGCAGGGCGCTGAAGAAGGCGCCGGCCCGCAGGCCCAGCGGCAGCGTGGCCTTGAGCACCAGCGGCTTGAGCCAGGGTACCAGCAGGACCAGCACGCCGGCCGCCAGGATGATGCCGTACAGCCAGGCCGGGTCCGGGCGGCGGTCGGCCAGATGGCCGCCGACCGCATAGCCCAGGGCCAGGGCGAGCAGGGCCACCGTGATCAGCGCGGTCCACACGAACAGGCTGACGCCGAAGAAGGGGCCGATCACCCGGGAGCCGAGCACCTCGACCACCATGACCAGGGCGCCGGTGAGCACCGCGGTGACCAGCAGGAAGGCCGGCGGCGGGGCCTTAGGACTTGCTTGCGTTGCGCTGTTCATTCGGGGTTCCTTTTGCGGGCGGTGCGGCGGCGCGCTCGCGCGCCAGGCGGTCCTGCCATTCCCAGAGCGCGGACTCGCCCTTGCGCCTGAACGGGTCGTCCGGCGCAGCCAGATGGACGTATGTGCGCATCGCGCCGATGGCGCCGGGCAGGTCGCCCAGGCCTTCGAGCGCCTCGGCCAGGCCGAAATAGGCGTTCAATTGGTCGGGGCGCAGCGCGATCGCGCTTTCGAAGAAGTCGCGGGCGGCGGCCCAGCGCCGCAGGCCGATCAGCGCATAGCCCATATTGACATGCGCCTCGGGCATCTCGGGGGAGAGTTCGAGCACCCGGTGGAAGGCGGTCACCGCGTGATCGAATTCCTTGGCGTGCAGCATCACCACGCCCTGCTGGAAGCGCAGTTCGGTCTCCTCCCGGCGCTTGGCGGCGACGTGCGAGGCCTGGTCCACCGGCTTGATCCCGGCGAGCAGCGCGTCCGCCACGGTCCGCGGCGACTCCGACGCGGAGAACAGCGACAGCACCACGCCGACCAGCACGATCGCCGAGACGGCGATCGCGAAAGCCCACGGCCGCACGTCCCGGCGCGTCGCGGCCGGTGCGCCGCCGGCCGACCAGGCAGGC
>DATMWM010000475.1:0-3399 GCA_035562535.1 Rhodocyclaceae bacterium
GAAACCGTTCCAAGCACCAAGCTGGACGGCGTTCCCGACCAGACGCGCGACCGCGACCGCACGACCGGCCAGCATCTGGACGACCCGATCCAGGACCAGACCCGCGACCGTCTGAGCCAGCCCAAGTAGGGGCGGGGTTGAGGCGGGGCTGGGGCCCCGCCGCCGCGGGTCAGCCCTGCGGCACGGTTTCCGCGAAGGAGGGCCGCTGCATCAGCTTGTCGTACAGGCGGGCCAGGTTCGGATGCTCGGCCCGCCAGTCGATGTCCGGGAAGCGGAAGGCCAGGTAGCCGAGCGCGCAGCCGCAGGCCACGTCCGCCAGGGTCATGGCATTGCCCTGGCACCAGGGCCGGTCGGCCAGTTCCCGGGCCATCTCCTTCAGCCCGAGTGCGACCTTGTCGCGCTGGCGGGCAATCCAGGCGGCGCTGCGCTCGGCTTCCGGACGCTTGGCCTCCAGAAAGGCGGCGGCCGCCGCGTCCATCACGCCGTCGGCCAGCGCCTCCCAGCGCTTGACCTCGATGCGGGCGCGGCCGGGCTGGGGAATCAGCCGGTTGTTCGGCGTCACCGAATCCAGGTACTCGACGATCACGCGCGAGTCGAACAGCGTGCTGCCGTCGTCCATCACCAGAACCGGGATCTTGCCCAGCGGGTTGTACTTCGCCACCTGGGTTTCGCTGGTCCAGGGCGAATCGACCACGAACTCGTAGTCGATCTTCTTCTCGGCGAGGACGACGCGGGTCTTGCGCGCGTAGGGACTGGTGAGCGATCCGATGAGCTTCATGGCGGCGGACGGTCGGAATTCGAGCTGAAAATTATAGCACCGCACCCTCCGCGCTCCCGCCCGGCGCCGCCTGGGGGCGCATGCTAGAATCGCCGGCCTCCCACGCAAGCCGTTGAACCATGTCGCTTTCCGCCTTCTCCGCCATCTCCAACATCTCGCCGCTGGACGGCCGCTATCAGGACAAGGTGGCCGCGCTGCGGCTGCACTTCTCGGAATACGGGTTGATCCGAAACCGCGTCCGCGTCGAACTCGGCTGGCTGCGCGCCCTGAGCGACGAGCCGGCGATCGCCGAGGTGGCGCCGTTCTCCGCCGCCACGCGGCAGGAGATGGACGCGCTGCTCGCCGGCTTCTCCGAGGGCGATGCCGAGCAGATCAAGGCGATCGAGGCGCGCACCAACCACGACGTCAAGGCGATGGAGTACTGGCTCAAGCAGCGCCTGGCCTCCAACCCGGAGGTGCAGCGCGCCTCGGAGTTCATCCATTTCGCCTGCACCTCCGAGGACATCAACAACGTTTCGCACGCACTGATGCTGCGGGATGCGCGCGAGCAGGTGCTGCTGCCGGCGCTGGACCGCGTGATCGCGCGCCTGCGCGCCCTGGCGCACGAGCATGCCGCGCTGCCGATGCTCGCGCGCACCCACGGCCAGCCGGCCACCCCGAGCACGCTGGGCAAGGAGATGGCCAACGTGACCGCCCGCCTGGACCGCGCCCGCGCGCGCCTGGCGGCGGTGAGCCTGACCGCCAAGTTCAACGGCGCGGTCGGCAACTACAACGCCCACCTTTCGGCCTACCCGGAGTTTGACTGGGAGGGTTTCGCCCGCGGCTTCATCGAGTCCTTCGGTCTGGAGTTCAATCCCTACACCATACAGATCGAGCCGCACGACGCCATGGCCGAACTGTTCGACGCGCTGGCGCGGACCAACACCATCCTGCTCGACCTTTGCCGGGACGTCTGGATGTACATCTCGATCGGCTACTTCCGCCAGAAGACCAAGGCGGGCGAGGTGGGTTCCTCGACCATGCCGCACAAGGTGAACCCGATCGACTTCGAGAATGCCGAGGGCAACCTGGGCCTGGCCAACGCGCTGCTGCGCCACCTGGCGGACAAGCTGCCGGTCTCGCGGCTGCAGCGCGACCTCTCGGATTCCACCGTCCTGCGCAACATGGGCGTGGCCTTCGGCTACAGCGTGCTCGCGTTCGACTCCTGCCTGCGCGGCCTGAACAAGCTGGAGGCCGATCCCGCGCGCCTGGCCGCGGATCTGGACGAGAGCTGGGAGGTGCTGGCCGAGCCGATCCAGACGGTCATGCGCCGCTACGGCGTGCCCAACCCCTACGAGCAGTTGAAGGACCTGACCCGCGGCCGGGCGATCTCGAAGGAATCGCTGCAGGAATTCATCCGCGGTCTGGCCATCCCGGAGGCCGAGCGGGCAAGGCTGCTGGCGATGACGCCGGCAAGCTACGTCGGCAAGGCGGCCGAGCTGGCGCGCCGGATCTGAACCCGCATGTCAGCCGCGCCCGGCCCCGGCGGCGTAGGGTGGAATTGCGACGAAGTCGCGTATTCCACCGTCGGCAGGACGAAGGTCGAATACGGTCCTGGCGGACCTATTCCACCCTACGCGGCTTGCGCGTCCCGTCTGGCGCTGGCGATCTGCTGCGGCATGTTGATCGGGACAGCCGCGGCCGCCGATTCCTTCCAGGACGGCTATCGCCAGGGCTTCCAGGACGGCTACCGGCAGGGCTTCGAGGACGGCTCGCGGCGCTGGCCGGGCGCGGATCCTGCGGGCGCGCCGCCGCCGGGCATCCCGGCTGCGCCGGCCTCGGCGCCGCTCCATGCGATTCGCGTCACCCAGGCCGACTACGGCGACGGCTACAGCGACTGCAGCGCGACCGCCGCCGTGGCTCGGTTGCTCGACGGCAGGCGCGGCGGTTCGGTGCGGGCCGGCAACGACTTGTGCGGCGATCCGGCCCCGGGCCGGCGCAAGACCCTGCGCGTGCTCTACTTCTGCGGCGGCCAGGAGCGGGAGGCGACCGCGCCGCAGAACGAAATGCTGTCACTGCGCTGCGATTGATCCGGCGCCGGATGCCAGGAATAATCGGCGCGGCCCGGCTGTTCATGCTGTGCCAATGCCATGCATGGCATCGTTCAATCCAATCGAGAAGGGAGTTTCCGTGGAACTGAAGAAGATCGTTCTGGCCGCCGTGGCGGCCGGCATCGCCGGCGGCGCGCTGGCCCAGGCCAAGCCCGAAGACGAAATCCGCTACCGCCAGTCCGTCATGAACGTCATGGGCCGCGCCTTCGGCCCGATGATCAACATGGCCCAGGACAAGATCCCCTACAACAAGGACGTGGTGGCCAAGAACACCCCGATCGTCGAGATGATGGCCGGGCTGCCCTGGAACTCCTTCGGTCCGGGCACCGACAAGGGTGCGCCGACCAAGGCCTCGACCAAGATCTGGACCGAGGGGGCCAAGTTCAAGGAAGGACAGGACAAGGCCGGGCAGGCGATCGGCAAGCTCGCCACCGCGGTCAAGGGCGGCGACGAGAAGGCGATCAAGGCCGCCATCGCCGACGTCGGCAAGACCTGCAAGGGCTGTCACGACGACTTCCGCGAGAAGGAGTT
>DATMWM010000476.1:0-3842 GCA_035562535.1 Rhodocyclaceae bacterium
CGGGTAAACCCGCCGCCGCGGGTCTGCCACGCAGAACGTCGTGCATCTCGGCGGGCTCGCCGGAAGCCCTACATGCGGATGGGCGAAATCCGACACGACGGTTGCGCGAACCCGATAGGCAGGAACGGTTCGCCGCGCCAATATCCCGCCGAACCGAAGGTGTTCCCCAGGCAGGGTGGTCGCGTGCTGGACGGCGCTGTCAGGGCTTGCCCGGCGCGGCCTCAAGCCAGGGCGAGAAACGGCAACGCGGATCGGTGTTGCCGAACGAGAGGAGACGGATCCATGTTCCTGCCGCATGCTCATCCGGCGCCGGGGTCGGCCCAGGAGCGGGAGTTCCAACGTCAGCACGAGGCGATCTTCGGCACGCTGGAGAACGTGCGCGTCCATCGGGAACGATCCAGCCGCAGCCGCCTCGTGCTCGCCTACGACGAGTTCCTGGCATGCACCAAGGCGCACTTCGTGGCGGAGGAGCTTCTGCTGGCGCGTTGCGAGCCGGCGCGCCTTCCAGCGCACCTGTCGGCGCATCAGGTGATCCTGCGACGTGCGCTCGGGCTGCGGGACCGCATCGAGCAACTGGATCCGGCTCAACTGCTGCTCCAACTGCAGATCGTCGAGGGCTGGTTGACCGATCACAGCATCGACGAGGGCGCAAGGCTGATCTGATACCGGCAGGCGGTTGCGCACCGGCGCTGCGTACCGGGCCAACCGTTCGGGCCCCGTAGCCGGCATCCGCGCGCCGGGGACCTTCGGGCCCGCGTTGCTCGGCGATACGCGAGCAGCGAATCCGCGTCCAGGTGAGCACCTTCTGCGCGTGGCTTGCCATGAAGATCAGGTGGCACCGGCGCCGTGCCGCATGTCGGCGATGCCGCGTCGAGGTGCGCCGCTTCCGATCTCGACCCCTCCGGCGTCCACGCCGCTGGCGCGCGGAGTCACAGCCAGTTGAATGTGTTAGCCTTTGCAGACACAAATCCCACCGTAACCGACCTGGTGGACAAAAAGATGGCTGGCCGCTCCCGTGCTCTCGGTGCCGTTCTCGCGGTTCTGTGCGGGCCATGCGGGCTTTGGGGGACGGCGCATGCCCAGGTCCCGGGCACGATGCAGCCGGGGCTGATCGAGCGCCAGTTCCAGGCCCCGCCCCAGCCGCGCGTGCGGCCCGGCGAGTTCCGGGTGCCCGTCCCCTCCCAGGTTGCGCCGCCCGAAGCCGAGGGGATCAGGTTCCTGTTGCGCGAACTGACGGTGGAGGGCGCCACGGTCTATGCGCCGGAGGCGCTGCGCGCCGAATACCAGTCGCTGCTCGACCGCGAAGTCTCGCTCGCCGAGATCTACGCCGTCGCCAACGCGCTCACCGTGCGCTATCGCAACGACGGTTACGTCCTCTCCCAGGTGCTCGTGCCCGCGCAGGCGGTCGAGGGCGGCAGGGTGCGCCTCCGGGCGGTGGAAGGCTATGTCGCCGAGGTGCGTTTCGAAGGGGATGCCGCCGGCCGCCTGCCCCTGGCCTATGCGCAGCGGATCAGGGCGGAGCGTCCGCTGACCGCCGCGACGCTCGAGCGTTATCTGCTGCTGATGAACGACCTGCCCGGCGCCTTCGCCCGGGCCACGCTGGCGCCCTCGGCCACCGAGCAGGGCGCCTCCGACCTGGTGGTTCAGTTCGCGCAGCGCCGCGCCAGCGGCGGCTTGAGCGTGGACAATCGCGGCGGTCGCGCGCTCGGGCCGGTGCGCTGGTCCGCCGACGTCGAGCAGGAGGCGGCCCTGGGCCAGGGCGACAGCAGCGGGCTGCGGCTGGTGAGCACCCTGGACTCGGAACTGAACTATCTCTCGCTGTTCCACGAACAGGCGCTCGGCACCGACGGGACGCGCATCGGCGCGAACCTGGGCTGGGTACGCTCGCAGCCTGACACCAGCCGGGTCTTCATCCCGCTCGACCTGGAAACGGTCTCGGTCACCGGTTCGATCGCGCTCAGCCAGCCGCTGCGCCGCAGCCGCGGCGAGAACCTCAGCCTGCGCGCGGCATTCACCACCTACGACGGCGCGACCGAACTGTTCGGCGTGCGCGACACCGAAGACCGGATCCGCGCCCTGCGCCTGGGTTTCACCTACGACCTCGCCGACGCCTGGCGCGGCGTGAACATCGTCGAGATGGAACTCGGCCAGGGCCTGAACGCCTTCGGCGCCTCGCAGGCGGGCGACCCCGACCTCTCTCGCGCGAACGGCAAGCCGGACTTCACCAAGCTCAATCTGTATGCCGCGCGCTTGCAGGTGCTGGCGCCCCGATGGTCGCTGCTGGCGGCCGTGAATGCCCAGTATGCGTTCGCGGACCTGCTGGCGCCGGAGCTCTTCAGCTTCGGCGGCGAGCCGTTCGGCCGCGGCTACGATCCTGCCGAACTGGTCGGCGACGACGGCCTCGCCGCGAAGCTGGAACTGCGCCGGACCGATGCCCTGGCGGCGGGTCCGTTCACCGCGGCGACCGCCTACGGCTTCTACGACTTCGGCTACGTCCGGCAGCGCACGCCGGGCGGCTTTCCTGCCTCGGAATCGGCAGCTTCGGCCGGCGCGGGCCTGCGCTTCGACGCCGGCCGGCATGTTTCCGGGTTCGTCGAACTCGCCAAGCCGCTGACAAGGATCGTGGCGGCCGAAGGCGACAAGTCGCTGCGCGGCTACGCGGGCCTGTCGCTGAGATTCTGAGCCGCGGAGCGCTCGCCCGGCATCCGACCGATGGAGGTCATCATGAAACGCAGGCTTCCGAAAGACTTCCGGCCACGGCTGAACGCACTTGTCGCCGCCATGCTGGCTGGCGGCCTGTTTCCGCCGCTACTCCAGGCGGCGCCGGAGGGCGGCGTCGTGCGCGCGGGCAGCGCCTCGATCCGGCAGGCCGGCACCCAGACCCGCATCGACCAGGCCAGCGACCGCGCGGTAATCGACTGGCGCGGCTTCGGCGTCGGGGCGACGGAGCAGGTGCTGTTCAGGCAACCGACCGGGCGCTCGGCCACGCTGAACCGGGTCACCGGCGACCAGGCCTCGGTCGTACTCGGACGCATCGACGCGAACGGGCAGGTCTTCCTGGTCAATCCGAACGGCGTCGTGTTCGGCGCCGGGGCGCGGATCGACGTCGGCAGCCTGGTCGCGACCACCGCCAACATCGCCAATGCCGATTTCATGGCCGGCCGGCTGGTGTTCGACCAGCCCGGACGGCCCGGCGCCGGCATCGTCAATCGCGGCCACATCAGCGCCGCCGAGGGCGGCCTGGTGGCGCTGGTGGCGCCCCATGTGCGGAACGACGGCCTGATCCAGGCGCGCCTGGGCCGGGTGGTCCTGGGCGCGGCCGAGGGCTTCGCGCTCGACCTCTACGGCGACGGCCTGGTCAGCCTGGCCCTGACCCCGGAACAGGCCGGGCAACTGCTGGACGCGGAGGGCGGTTCGGTCGATGCCCTGATTGCGCAGGCCGGGCGCATCGAGGCCGACGGCGGGCAGGTGGTGCTGGTGAGCGCCCCGGCCGCCAGGGCGGCGCTCGACCAGGTGATCAACCTTTCGGGCAGCGTGCGCGCCGACAGCGTGGAACAGGATGGCGGGCGCATCCTGCTGCTGGCGCGCGGCGGCACGGCGCGGGTGGAGGGCAGCCTCAGCGCCCGCGGCACCGCCGAGGGGAGCCAGGGCGGCAGCATCGAGGTGCTCGGCGACCGGGTCAGTCTCGGATCGACCGCGCGCATCGATGCCGGAGGCCAAGCCGGCGGCGGCGTTGTCCATGTCGGCGGCGCCTTCCAGGGCCGGGGCGAGACCCTGCGTGCGGCCGGCGTCCGCCGCGATTCGCGCGCCCTCCTCCACCGTGGTCGCCGCCGCCCGCAGGG
>DATMWM010000477.1:0-2266 GCA_035562535.1 Rhodocyclaceae bacterium
GGCCCCGCCCGCGCGGCGGCCGGGTCACGGCCGCCGGGGCGCCGACGCCTATCCCGGGGCCGAGCGGGTGGTCTGCCGGCACGAGACGCTGGCGGCGGGCCAACGCTGTCCGGCCTGCGGTCGGGGGACCTTGTACCCGCTACCGGCCGGAGTGGAGATTCGGATCGACGGCCACGCCTTGCTGTCGGCGGTGCGGTACGAGTTGGAGAAGTTGCGCTGCTCGGCCTGTGGTGAAGTGTTTACCGCGCCGGCGCCGGATGACGCCGACAAATACAGCCCCCGCGCCAAGGCGGTGATCGCCTTGGGACGTTACTACCTGGGATTGCCGTTTTACCGGCTGGAGCAGTATCAAGCCCTGGTCGGGGTGCCGGTGGCCGACGCCACGCAGTGGGAGCTGGCGGAGCAGGTGGCCGATTGCGCCTATCCGGTGTTCGCGCAGTTAGAGGAGCTGGCCGCCCAAGGCGAGGTGATTTTTCAGGACGACACCCACGTGCGGATTCTGGCGCTGATGGCGGAGAACCGGCGCGCCGACGCGGCCGGCGAGCCGCTGGAGCGGCGGGGCATGCACACCACCGGGCTGGTGGTGCGGGTCGGCGAACGCGTCATCTGCCTGTATTACTCGGGCCGGGCGCACGCGGGCGATAACTTGAGCGCGTTGCTGGAGCGGCGCGAGGCGGATCGGGCCAAACCGATCGTGATGTCGGACGCGCTGGCGGCCAACCAGCGAGACGACGACGACACCCTGATCCGCTGCCATTGCCTGGCCCATGGCCGGCGGCAGTTCACCGATCTGGAGGAGGTGTTCCCGGTGGAAAGCCACCCCGTCATCACGGTCCTGAATCAAGTCTTCGAACACGAAGCCGCAACGCACGCGCTGTCGGCGGCCGAACGGCTGGCCTACCACCAGGCCCACAGCGGCCCGCTGCTGGCGGCCCTGCACGACTGGCTGGAGCGGCAGTTCCGCGAGCGCACGGTGGAACCCAACAGCAGCCTGGGCCAGGCGTTCGCGTACCTGTTGAAGCACTGGGAGACCTTGACCCAATTTCTGCGGATTCCGGGCGCGCCCCTCGACAGCAACACGGTGGAGCGGGCCTTAAAGCTGTTCATCCGCCAACGAAGAAACAGTCTGTTCTACGCCACCGCGCACGGCGCCGGCGTCGCCAGCCTCCTGACCAGCCTGATCGCCACCTGCGTGCAGGCCGGCGTCAACGCGCTGGACTATCTGGTGGCCCTGCAACAACATCGCCACGCCGTGTTCCGCCAGCCGGCGGCGTGGCTGCCGTGGAACTATCAGGAGAACCTGGCGCCCGCCTTGGTGGCCCCGGCCCCGGCTTAGGCCACCGGGCGCCAGTCGGCGGTCATGGCGGCCCGGTCGGGGCAGCCGTTCCACAGCAGCACCTGCAGCTCGCGGGCCACCAGCGGGACGGCGGCGCCGTCTGCGCGCGGCCACCACTGGAGCCGACCCTGCGAGAGGCGCTTGGTACAGAGCCAGAACCCTTGGCCGTCGTAACACAGCAGTTTGAGGGTAGTGCCGGCGCGGTTGCGGAACACGTAGATCGCCCCATCCAGCGGATTCCGCGCGAAGTGCCGCCGGCAGACGGCGGCCAGGCCATCGATCCCGTTGCGAAAATCCACCGGCGCCAGGGCCAGTAAAATCCGGCTCTGCGGCGTCAGTTGCAGCATCGCGCCGGCTCCAGAAAGGCCCGCAGCACGGCCGCCAGCGGCGGCGCGTCTCGATACTGCACGCGCAGCCGCGCCCCGTCCGGGCGCTCGACCTCGATCAGGGCGGCGCCCGGCGCCGCCGACCCCAGCCACGGCGCCGGCACTTCAATAAAACCCGGGTCGGGCGAGGCCGCTGCGGCCGGGAGGGCCGTCGGCCGGGCCAAGCTCTGTTTTTTCAGATCGGTGAGACGCAGGCGGAGCCGCTTCGCCACCTGGGAACCGGGCAGCACGGTCGCTAACGCCACGGCCTGATCCCACAAGCTCGAGGGAATCCGTTCCTGCACCGTGGCGCGGGTCTGGCGCCAGCGTTCGAATTGCTCGGCCAAGTCGGCGAGCGCGGCTTCGGCTTGCAGTGACAACTCGGTAGTCATCGATTCCTCCCCGTCAGATCAACCTGATCGGGAAGGAACCTTACTCAAGAAAACCATACGGCGTCACGCAGAGCTGCCGGAAGGACACAAATAATGGCGATGGACAAAGCAAATGACCCACTAGCCATCTTTCGTACCCTACTTTCGGACAGGATGGGCTATACCTCCATTTC
>DATMWM010000478.1:0-2253 GCA_035562535.1 Rhodocyclaceae bacterium
GTGCTTGGTGACCACCACCCGGGCGTGCAGCGCCTCGTCGAGTTCCTCGTTTTGTTCCATCCGGCGGCCGATCAGCGCCGGATTGCTCGACCAGACGATCCGCCGGTCCGTGGCGTAGACGTTCGCCAGGAGCACGTCGGGCAGATTGTTGATGTGGTCAAGAATCTCCTCGCGGGTTTCCGCCAGTTCCGCCGCATTCAAGCCGCTGCGGGAGAAGTCGAAGCGGTCATCCAGGAGGTCGCCCACGCTCACGTCCGGGCCGAGGCCGCCGTGGCGTCCCTCGGTGTCCACCAGGGAATGGATGAACTGGGCGGTCAGGATGCCGTCGCGCTGCAGGATTTCCCGGGTCAGGTAGTGCGAAACGAGGAACGCGATCGCCGAGGAGATCACCGAGATGGTGATCAGGCTCAGGAACGCGAACCAGCGCGTGAGGTTGAACGTGCGTCCCGCGCTGTCCCTAAGCTCAGCCACGGGCAGCATCCCTCGGCCCGCCAAGCCCGGGCCGCGCGGCCTGCCGACACTTCGGCTCGGACCACCCGGAAGGTCCCCCGCCGCCGCACCCATGCCTGCGATTCATCCGCCCTGCCCGAGGGTCGTCAATTGGGCGCCGGCGCCCGGTTCAGGCCGTCCAGCCTGGCGCCCGCGCCGAGTCCGCGCCGGGCGAACCAGCCCGCGTTCATCTCCAGGGCGTACCGGGCCGGCCGCGCGGCACAGTGGTTGGTTTCCGTCTGCGGCTGCATTTCGGCCACGTTGATCACCGTCCCCTGGTCGTCGATGAAGGCGACGCTGAGCGCGACGTAGGTGTTGCGCATCCACATGCAATGGCGATTCGTCTCGGGGAAAACGAAGAGCATGCCCTGATTGGCGCCGAGTTGGCGCCGGTACATGAGCCCCTCGGCGCGGCTCGCTCCGGTGCTCGCCACCTCCGCCACGATGCGATGCACGCCGGCGCTCAGCTCGATCTGCGGCACTTCGGCCCGGGCCGCCCCGGGCAGGACCGGCGCGAGGATCCAGACGAGGAAAGCGGCGGCCGACCGGCCGCGGCCTGTCCTGATTCGGCTCGTACCGTACATTATTGTCATCCCCCGCGCGCACCCCCGACTGGTCGCGAATGATACCTGCTCGACTCGCCGAAGCGAACCATTTCGCGCACCAAGGGGGTTGCCGCCGCCGGCGGCGAGCGCCCGGAAAACACTAATGGCGATATGGTTACCAGCCGGGGCCCGGGACGAAGCGCAAGGGAGCCGCGGGCGGATCCGGACGCGCGCGCTCGGCGATCTGCTCCGCGCTCGGACGGGGCTCGCCGAGCCAGCGCGCCAGGATGTCCCGGAGGCTGTCGCAATAGGCGGCGCACAGCAGCGCCAGGCCGGCGTAGAAGGGCGTGTCGCAGCGACTCGCCACACGTTGGGCGAAGTCGCCGATCCAGCGCAGCAGGTGCTCGTCCAGGAACCGGGCGGACTCGCGCACCTGGCCGGCGCCGCGGCCGTCCTCGAAGCGGCGCGCCAGGAACTGGAGCTGCAGGACCAGGTGATCGTCCGGGCGCGCCCGCCAGTCCTCGGCCTGCAGGCCGTGCTCGGCGTAGAGCCGGCGGATCTCGAACATCGGTTCCTGGCAGGTGAGGTGATCCTCCGACAGCCACACCGACTCGCAGGGCGAGGCGCCCAGCGCGCCGGTCAGGTAGATCGCGGCGTAGTCGGCGGCAAGCGCATCCAGCTCCGCCGGACCAAGCGCATCGGGAAGCTGCCCGATCGCCCGGGCCAGCAGATCGACCGCCCGGCGCATCGCTTCGCCTTCCGGGAGCAGCCCCAGGCTGCCCGGGAATCCCACGGTCTTCAGCGCGCGGATCGCGGCGGCGTCGAGTTCGCGATCCTGCAGCGCCGCCAGGGTGCGCAGGTCCTCCGCGACCACCGCGGCGAGTTCCGCCGGGAAAGCCCCCTCCTCCTCCACGCTCAGCCCTCCACCTTGCCCTTGCTGTGCGGGATGAACACGATCGACGGGTTGGTGAGCGCGGGATCGGCCATGTCCTTCACCCGCCGCACCGGCTTGTCGCCCGGCCCGATCGCCGGGGTCTTCCAGGTGCCGGCAGCGAGCTGGTCGATCGGCCCGATATCGAGCACGCGCATCATGCAGGCCATCACGCAGTAGGGCTTGCGTCCGGCCTCGCAGTGGGATCCGCGCGAGAGGGTGGTCAAGAAGTGCAACCTGTGCGTCGACGAGATCGAGGCCGGACGCAAGCCCTACTGCGTGATGGCC
>DATMWM010000479.1:0-2384 GCA_035562535.1 Rhodocyclaceae bacterium
CGCGGGAAAAGCCCGTACAGATAGCGGCGGCCGCCGTCCTCTGCGAACGCCTGTTCGAGTTCGCGCATGAGTTCGCGCGCGCTGCGTGCGCTGCCTTTCTCCCGGTAGCGGTTGCGCAGGCAGTAGATCACCGCCCAGTGCTCGTCGGTGAGCTCCAGGCCCATTCCGGCCGCATGGCGCTGCGCCACGTGCGGCGACCAGCGGTCCAGGCCGAACAGGTTGCCTTCCGGGTCGATCCTGTCGAGGTGCGCGTGGGTGATCGACTTGTTGATGTCGTGCATGGTCGCCTCCGCTGTGCTGTGGTTTTTCGGGCTTGCCATCTCGTACCGCGACAACTCCAGTTGACCCGCCGCGAGGGACATCGTTCCAGGACGCGTTGCCCGGACGCGGGAAGGCTGGAATTCCCGGCGCGTCCGGTCCAGAATCGGTTCAGGTGAACCGACGAAGGGGGATGTCATGATCGAGCGCCTGGCAGCAAGCATGCGCGCAACCTGCGCGGTTCTCCTGGTCGCGCTCCTGCCCGCGCCCGCCGCGGCGCAGGCGGGGCCGGGCGACAGCCAGGCGGAGAACGTGGTTTCCGCGGTGGTGCGCATCCGCATGAAGGCCCTGCCGGATGCGCGCACCGCCGCCTACCTCGGCGACGAGCGCGAAGGCAGCGGCGTGGTCGCCGACGAAAAGGGCCACATCGTCACGATCGGCTACCTGGTGATCGAGGCGGCGTCGATCGAGGTCACCACCGCCGCCGGCCGGTCGGTGCCGGTGACGCTGGCCGGCTTCGATCCCGCCACCGGCCTGGGCGTGCTGCGGCCGGCGGTGCCGCTGGACGTCCGGCCGATCGCGATCGGCACTTCGGCGAAGGTGGCCGAGGGCGATCCGGTGATGGTCCTGCCCTACGGCGGGCGCCAGGCTGCCAGCCTGGCCTTCGTCGTATCCCGGCGGCCGTTCGCCGGGAGCTGGGAGTACCTGCTCGAATCGGCGATCTATACGACGCCGCCGGCGGAGCGCTGGTCCGGTTCGGCCCTGATCGACCGGGACGGCCGGCTGGTCGGCATCGGCTCGCTGCTGCTGCGCGACGCCGCCGAGGCGGAGCACGCCGTGCCCGGCAACCTGTTCGTGCCGATCGACCTGCTGCGGCCGATCCTGCCCGATCTGATCGCCAAGGGCCGCGCACCGGGCCCGCCCCGGGCCTGGCTGGGCCTGACCACCGACGAACTGCGCGGGCGCCTGTTCGTGTCCAGGCTCTCTCCGGAGGGGCCGGCCGAGCGCGGCGGGCTGAAGAGCGGCGACATCATCCTGGCCGTCGGCGGCAGCCCGGTCGAGGGCCAGGCGGATTTCTACCGGAAGATCTGGGCGCTCGGCCCGGCCGGGACCGAGGTTCCGCTGCAGGTGCTGCAGGGCAGCGCGCTCCGGGAACTTAAGCTGCGCTCCATCGACCGGCTGGACTATCTGCGCAAGCCGCCGGCCTATTGATCCGGCCCGCCGGCCCAACCACCGCGCCTGGAGGCGAGGCGCCGCTGCACGGCGGCGGGGAGATCGGCTTCCAACTTGTCCGCGAGTCGCACCAGGTAGATCAGCACGTCGGCCATTTCCTGCTCGATCTCCGCGCGCGCCGCCGCCTCCGGCTGCCAGCCCGCGGTCTCGGGCGCGAAGCGGAAATGCGCCGCCAGTTCGGCGGTTTCCGCCGCGAGCGCCATGGCGAGGTTGGGCGGCGCATGGAAGCGGTCCCAGTCGCGCTCCGCGGCGAACGCGCGCAGGCGCAGCGCAAGATCGGCAAGCGAACCGATCGATGCGGGCGCGCTCATCCGACCAGGGCCCGCACCAGACCCCGGGCCGAGAACAGGGCGCCCGGGTCGCCGGTTTCGGCCAGCATGGCCTGCATCTGTTCCCGGACGTAGCGGCCGGCGCGGGCGCGCGCGGCCATGAGATTGCAGATCGCCGGGTGCGCCAGCCAGCGCTGGGCCTTCTCGTAGGCGGCGAAGCGCTGCGCGTACCGGCCGCGCAGTGCCGCCTCGTAGCTCCGGGCCAGTTCCGGCGCCGGGACTGCGCCGCCGAGATGGACGGCCGCCATTTCCGCGGCGAGCATGCCGGTTTCGAGGGCCTTGCCGATGCCCTCGCCGCTGAACGAGTAGGTGGTTCCGGCCGCCTCGCCGGCCACCAGCAGGCCGGGCCGCGACACCTCCGCGCCGCAGAGCGCGGTGCGCAGCGGCGCTCCCTTGAGTTCCCCGACCTGCTCGCCCTCGGCCACGAGCCGGCGCGCCAGCGGGAAGGACTCGGCGAAGGCCTCGAAAAGCCTGCGCACGTTCTGCACGGCCTCGCCGCCGCGGCTTGCGAAGCAGCCGGCGCCGACGTTGAAGGTCGCGTCCGGACCGGGAAACACCCAGCCG
>DATMWM010000480.1:0-4693 GCA_035562535.1 Rhodocyclaceae bacterium
ACCGTGAACCCGTTTTCGATCGGCGTGGCGGCCAACGAGGCGGGCGTGTCCCTGGGCGAGGGCATCGGGCTGCGCAGCCCGTACACGCCGTTGACCGGCGCCAGGATCAACTGCTGCACGCGCTCGGCCGGCGTCAGCGGCGACTCGATCCGCGTATAGGTGCCCGGGATCGGCGAGCCCTCCGCGTCGGTGCGGTAGATGCCGGGCGCAATGAACAGCGCCGCCAGCCAGACAAGGACGGTGACGGTGGCCAGCGTGGCCACCGCCCCGGGGAAGCGGAAGCGCCGCTTCGGCGCCTCGGTGGATGCGTCGATCTCGCTCTTGACCATGGCCTCGCGGTTACCGTTCCGATGGTTGCCGTCGTCTCATGCGCGGCTGGCCGCGCCGTCCCGCGGTGCCGGCCGCGCGGCCTAGAAGTCCACCGGGTCGCGGATGATCGGGCAGGTCATGCAGTGGCCGCCGCCGCGACCGCGGCCGAGTTCCGCGCCGACGATCGTCACCACCTCGATGCCTTCCTTGCGCAGCAGCGTGTTGGTGTACGTGTTTCGATCGTAGGCGAACACCACGCCGGGCGATGCGCAGACCAGGTTTGCGCCGCTGTCCCACTGGGTGCGCTCGCGCATGTAGGCCGTGCCTCCGGTCTCGACCACGCGCAGCTTCTTGTAGCCCAGCGCCTGCGCGACCACGTCGACGAAGGGTTTCTTCTCGGCCGCGAACTCGACGCCGCTGGGGTGGCTGCTCGGCCGGTAGGAGAAGGTGGTGGTCTTGGCCAGGAAGTCCGGCGCGAGCAGCACGCAGTCGCGGTCGGCGAAGGTGAACACCGTGTCCAAGTGCATCGCGGCGCGGATCTTCGGCATCGCCGCGACGATCACGCGCTCGGCCGCGCCCTTGGCGAACAGCGTCGCGGCCAGCTGGCTGATCGCCTGGCGCGAGGTGCGCTCGCTCATGCCGATGAGCACGTTGCCCTTGCCGATCGGCATCACGTCCCCGCCCTCGAGGGTGGCCAGGCCGTGGTCCTGGGTCGGGTCGCCCCACCAGACATTGACCTTGCCCGCGAAGTCCGGGTGGAACTTGTAGATCGCGCTGGTGAGGATCGTCTCCTCGTGCCGCGCGGGCCAGTACAAGGGGTTCAGCGTCACGCCACCGTAGACCCAGCAGGTGGTGTCGCGCGTGTACAGCGTGTTCGGCAGCGGCGGCAGCAGGTACTCGGTGGCACCCGCGGCCTGCTTGACGACCTTCAGCGCGTTGCCGCCGATCTTCTCGGGGAAGTCGAGCGTGGACAGCCCGCCGATCAGCGTCTCGGCCAACTTGCGGTCCTCCAGACCATCGAGGTAGCTGCGCAGCTCGTCGATGAAGCCCAGGCCGACCTGGTTGGGCACCACCTGATTGTCGAGGATCCACTTCCTGCCCTCGGGCACGGCCACCGTCTCGGCCAGCAGGTTGTGCATCTCCACCACCTCGACGCCGCGGTCGCGCATCTTCATCATGAAATCGAAGTGGTCGCGCTTGGCGTTCTCGACCCAGAGCACGTCGTCGAACAGCAGCTGGTCGCAGTTGCTCGGCGTCAGGCGGCTGTGCGCCAGGCCCGGCGCACATACCATCACCTTGCGCAGCTGGCCGACCTCGGAGTGCACGCCGAACTTCGGCTCCGCCGCCTTCGCCTTGGTTTTCTTCGCTGTCTTGCTGTCTGCCTTGGCCATGTCGTGCTCCTTGGGGGGTCAGAGGGAAATGGCGCCGGTCGCCAGACCGTACACGCCGTAGATGCCGGCGATCGCGATGACGCCGAACAGGATCCAGTCGGAAGTCTTGCCGAAGACCGCGAGCCCCTGCTCGCGCCGTGCCATGTAATACAGCACCGTTCCAGGCGCGAACAGGATCGCGGCGAGCAGGATGTACTTCAGCCCGCCCGCATAGAGCATGAACAGCGTGTAGACCACGGCGATCGCCGCCAGGATCAGGTTGCGGCGGCGCTCCTCGGGGCGGACCTCGTAGGTTTCGCCGCGCTGCGCGATCATCAGCCCGTAGGCGGCGACGAACAGGTAGGGGATCAGCGAGGTTGCGCTGGTCAGGTTCAGCATCAGCGCGAACGCGTCGTTCGACCAGTAGGTCGTGATCACGATCAGCTGGATGATGATGCTGGTCACCCACATCGCCACGTGCGGAACGGCGTTGTCGTTGGACTTCGCGAACATCTTCGAAGCGAAGCACGGTCTCGAACTCGACCTTCGCGCGCGCATACTCGCCCAGCGCCAGATAGGCCCGGCCCAGGCCCAGGCGCGCGGCGACCGATTCAGGCTGCCGCGCCAGGGCGCGTTCGAACGCCGCCTTCGCCTCCCCGGCGCGCCCGGTGCGCAGCGCCGCCTCGGCCAACAGCAGGTTGAAGCCGGCGTCGTCCCCGGCCGCGGTTTTCCCGGATTGCAGCAGTTCGTAGGCCTGCTGATATGGCCCTCGCCGAGCAGTTGTCTGGCGCGCGCCAGATCCGGTTCGGCTGCCCGGGCGCAGGTTGCAAGGACGGCGAGCACGCCAAGGAGCGGCCAGGACCGCCAGGCCTGCGCGGAGCGCGCCGCCGCAACGCGGAAACGGTCGCGCCATGCCGCCTCGGCCTGGCACACGGGCTGTCTGCCGTTGGTGGTTCTGCTCATCCCCTTGCGTGCAATTCGGCTTCAGGGTGGCGCGCGGCAGGAATGTAGCACACAGTTCTTTGTCATTGTCACCGCCGTCTCGCGCTTCAGGCTCCGGCACATTGCGATGGTGCGGTGCGGCAACTTTCGCCCGGGTCGGAAGGCGCAGGAAGCGGTCGAAACGGCGCGGGCGAGGCCCGCGCGGCGCAAGCAGGTCAGGCCGCTTGCCCCGTGCGCGAGTGCTCATCGTCCGGGTCCTGTTCCCGCCGGCCGATGCGTTGCGGGCGCGGCGCCCGGCCGGATGCGCGCCGTGCAGCATGCGCGCGGCAGCAGCCACCGGGACCGGAGCGAGCTTCGCGTCGCCAACCGCGGCTCGACCGGGATCCTCGCGAACCTGCGCAAGGACTTCCGGCGCCGCGCCGCGGCCTCGGCGCGCGCTGGTCCTTTTCTTGACACTCGCAGCCACGCCAAATGATAATTTTCTGGCGCGATCAGGAGGGAACGTTGCGGTTTGCGTCCCCGCGGTAGCGCAACCCGGCCTAAGAAGGCCTCTCGTATGGATACACGCTGGTGACGCTCATTGGACTGTTCGCGCTGCGCCGTCGCTGACACGCGACGCGCGTCGGCCAGTCTCTCGGCACTTCGGTTGCGATGACGGGATCGCGCCGGTTTCTCGCGGCGGTTGCTGCCTCCCTTCTGGGCATCTTCGTAGCGGCGGTTGCGACCGTCGTCGTGGCGGTGCTGGCGGGCCTGACGATCGATGTCTCGCGCTGGCGCGATCCCGCCGCCGAACGCGCCACCGCAGCCCTCGGGCGTCCGGTCCTCCTGCATGCACCGATCAAGCTTACGCTCGGACGCGAAGCCGAGCTGCGCATCGGTGGTATCGAGGTGGGGAACCCGCCAGGCTTCGAGACGGCGGAGTTCGCGGCGCTGGGCGATCTGCGCGTGCGCTTCGACCTGCTCGATGCCGTGCGCGGATCGCTGAACGTGGTCAGCATCGACGCGAACGCAGGGCGGCTGCGGCTGGAGCGCAGCGTCGACGGTCACCCGAACTGGAAACTCGCGAGCACACGGGCGGCCCCCGGGTCGCCGCGCGCCGCGGCCGGCGTCGGCGCGATCGCGCTGCGGAACTTAAAGATCGGGTATGACGATGCCCGCGCGGGCCACAGCTTCAGCGTCGGGGTCGACGAGCTCACCGCAGGCGGCCGCCTCGACGAACCGCTGCGGGTCTCCCTGCGCGGCCACGCGGGCCCGGAATCGGCCTACCGGGTGACCGTGGCGGGCGGCCCGCCGCGACTGCTCATCGAGGAGAACGCGCCCTGGCCCTTCGAACTTGCGTTCGAGCACGCCGACACCAGGTTCGACGCCAGAGGGTCCGTCGCGCCGGGCGTGCAGGCCGTCGACGTTGCGCAGTTGCGCGGCCGGGTGAAGGGTTCTGAGCTGTCGGGGCAACTTGCGCTCGATCTTGCCGGCGCGCGCCCGCGCCTGCGCGGAACCCTCGATGTTGCGACGCTGGACCTGGATGGTTTGCTCGCCGCCGACGATGCGCCCGCTGCCGGCGGTTTCGCGGACCTGCCTCTGCGCGGCCCGCTTCCGCTAGATGCCGAACTCGACTTGAGCGTTCGCGAGCTTTCCGCCACGGCCGTCACCGTTCGCGACTTGAAGGTCGAACTGCGCGCCGGCGCAGAGCGCGTGCGCGCGCCGCTGCGCGCAACGCTTTTCGGCGTGCCGGTATCCGGCAGCCTCGATGCCGATCTGGCGGCTGGCGTTCCTGCGCTTGGCGTCCGGCTCGATGCGCGGAACGTCGCGCTCGCGGACGTCAGCGACGCGGTCGCCAGCCCGGAAGGAGTTTCAGGCACGGTCGGCCGTCTGGGCCTGCACCTGGCCGGTCGCGGCGAGACGCCCGCGGCGCTCGCGCGCAGCCTCGATCTCGCCATATCGGCAGCGGACGCGCGCCTGCGCTACGAACGCGGCGGCGGAGCGCAGCCGATTTCCGCCACGCTCGACGCGTTCGACCTGTCGATGCGCGAGGGCGGGCGGCTGCGCGGCAGCGCGCGCGGTACGTTCCAGGG
>DATMWM010000481.1:0-4195 GCA_035562535.1 Rhodocyclaceae bacterium
GACAGCCTCCGCGCTGAGTAGCGCGTGGTTCAGGCAACCCAGCCGCAGGCCGACCACCAGCACCACCGGCAGGTCGAGCGCGCGCGCCAGGTCGGCCATGGTATGCGTCTCGGAAACCGGCGCGTACCAGCCGCCGGCGCCCTCGACCAGCACGATGTCGCAGCGGCGCTCCAGCTCGTCCAGCCTGGACCGCAGCAGATCCAGATCGACGCGCACGCCTGCCCGGGCCGCCGCCAGGTGGGGCGAAACCGGCGGCAGGAAGGCGTAGGGGTTCATCCGTTCGCGTTCGACCGGAAAGCTCGCGGCCGCGCGCAGCGCCTCCACGTCCTCGTTGCGCAGGCCCTCCGGACCAGGCTCGCAGCCGGCGGCGACCGGCTTCATGCCGAGCACGGTGAGGCCGGCGTCGCGCAGCGCGCGCATCAGCAGCACCGAGACCACGGTCTTGCCCACTCCGGTGTCGGTGCCGGTGACGAAGAACGCCGGCCGGCGTGCGTTGACTATCAATGCCGGAGGCCTCCCGCTCACTGCAGCTCGCGCAGCGCGCCGGCCAGCCGGTCCACGTCCTCGGCGGCGTGGGCGGCGGACAGCGAGATGCGCAGCCGCGCCGTGCCCGGCGGGACCGTCGGTGGGCGGATCGCCGGCACCCAGATCCCGCGACGCTGCAGGGCCTCGGCGAGTTCCACCGCAGCCGTGTTCTCGCCGACGATCAACGGCTGCACCGGCGTCTCCGATTCGAGCAGCCGCCACTTCAGGTCGCTGCAGGCGAGCCGCAGCCTGGCGATCAGTGCGCGCAGGTGGGTGCGCCGCCAGGCTTCTTCCTCGAACAGGTCCAGGCTCGCCAGCAGCGCCGCGGCCAGCGCCGGCGGCGCCGCGGTGGCGAAGATGTAGCTGCGCGCCGACTGCAGCAGCCAGTCCACGACAGTCTGCTCGGCGAAGATCGCCGCCCCGCTGACCCCCGCGGCCTTGCCCAGGGTGCACAGGTGGATCAGCCGCGGGCCGGCCAGGCCGAAGTGCTCGAACGCCCCGCGCCCGGCTGCGCCGAGCACGCCAAAGCCGTGGGCGTCGTCCGCGTAGATCCAGGCGTCATGGCGCTCGGCCAGTTCCGCCAGGCGCGGCAGCGGCGCCAGGTCGCCGTCCATGCTGAACACCGTGTCGGTGACGATCAGCTTGCGGCGCGCCGGCGTGTCGCTGAGCAGTTGCTCCAGGTCGCCGGCGTCGCCGTGCCGGTAGCGCAGGACGCGGGCGCGGCAAAGGCGGATGCCGTCGATCAGCGAGGCGTGGTTCAGTTCGTCGGAAAAGACTGCGTCCTCGCGGTCGACCAGGGCGCCTATCGCGCCGACGTTGGCCATGTAGCCGCTAGAGAAGAGCAGGCAGGGCCGGCCCATGAACCCGGCCAGACGCTGTTCGAGCGCATCGTGCAGCGCATGGTGCCCGCTCACCAGGTGCGAGGCCCCGCTGCCCACGCCGAAGCGCGCCACCGCCTCGGCGACCGCGGCGGCAAGCCGGGGATGCCCGGCCAGGCCGAGATAATCGTTGCTCGAGAAGGAAAGCCGGGCCGCGCCGTCGGCGCGCACCTGCACGCCCTGCGACGACTCCAGGCTGCGGCGGCGGCGCAGCAGCCCTGCGGCCGCGAGTTCGGCCAGTTGCTGCGAAAAATCCGGGGCGGGCACCGGTCAGCCCACGTAGCGGATGCCGACGATCTCGATCTCGCGCAGGCCGGCCGGGCTGTGCAGCCGCACCACGTCGCCTTCCCTGCCCTTGAGCAGCGCCCTGGCCAGCGGCGAGATCCAGCTTATCCGGCCCTCGCCCGCGTCCGCCTCGTCCACCCCGACGATCTGGTAGGACTGTTCCGCGCCGATCGCCCCGCCGCTGACGTCGCAGACCGTGACCGTGGCGCCGAAGAACACCTGCCCGACGTTCTCCTGCTCCTCGGGGCGCACCACGACCGCGCTTTCCAGCCGCTTGATCAGGAAGCGGATGCGCCGGTCGATCTCGCGCAGGCGCTTCTTGCCGTAGATGTAGTCGCCGTTTTCGGAGCGGTCGCCGTTCGAGGCGGCCCAGGCCACGGTCTGCACCAGATCCGGCCGCTCGCGCTCGACCAGGTGCTTCAGTTCGGACTGCAGCAGACCGAAGCCGCGCGCGGTCATGTAGTTGCGCGTACCCGGCGGCAGCGCGGGGGCGGCCTCGGGTCCTTCTTCCTCCTGGGCGTCTTCCTTGACGAATGCCTTGCTCACGGCTGCGGATCGCGTCGAATCGAAACGGCGGAAAGTATGGAATGCCGCCGCCGCGCAGGCAAGCGCGGCGGGCCGTCGATTCCCGGGAAGATCAGTGCAGGATGGCGGGCTGATTCAGCATCGCCTTGTAGTGCTCGATGAAGTCGTCCATCTCCTCGATGCCCGGCGACTGGGTCATCAGTTCGGAAAACTCCTCGCGGAAGCGCTGCGCCGCCTCGTCGCGGATCATGCCGCCCATGCCCGCGCGCTTGTCGATCACCTCGATTGCGTTCTCCCCGGGATAGTCGGCCACCATGAAGGCCTGGTTGTTCAATACCACGAGCATGTCCATCGTAAGGCTCCTCAGGGCTATTGCCGCGACGCATCGACGCGTGCGTCCTTAACTTGGAGTTTGGGCCGGCCGCTTTGGTTTCAAGGCGGACGCCGGTTGTGTTTCGCCGGGTCGGGGCATACCATAACCGCGCGGCAGGAGCCGCCAGGAGTATGCGTTGCCGGTACCCACTGGAAAAGCCCGATGACCGACTTCGCCCACAGCACCGAACTGCGCCGCCGTCTGCACGAACTCCAGGTCGAGCACAGGGACCTGGACGAGGTCATCGCCCGACTGGAAGGCGCCCCGCCCCACGACGAACTGCTTCTGCGGCGCCTGAAGAAGCGCAAGCTCGCGCTCAAGGACCGCATCTCGCTGCTGGAGCGCATGCTTCAGCCAGACGTTCCGGCATGACCCGGCCGAAGCCGCCGGCTTCGCCATCTTCCCATCCGGCTTCGGCCTCTCCCCGACCAACGCCGCGCCGGACTGCTGGCGCCGATTCATGATCGGCGGCCGGCCGGCCGTAGACCAGGGTCGTCGATAACAGGAGCGCATTCAGATGACCGAGCAAGCGGCGCCCCCGCCGGGCTTTCCCGCCGTCCGGGCCGGCCTGCCACTCTTCTCCGCCTTCGGCTGGCTTTCGCGCGGGCTGGACGATTTCAAGGCCTGCCCCGGTCCCAGCCTGTTCTACGGGATCTGCTTCGCCGGCATGGGCGCGGCGCTGAACCTGGCCTTCGCCCGCTACTACCACTACGTGTCCGCCCTGGTGAGCGGCTTTCTTCTGCTCGGGCCGTTCCTCGCGATCGGGCTGTACGAACTGAGCCGCCGGCGGGAGCGCGGCCAACCCTGCGTGCTGCGGCCGACGCTGACCGCCTGGCGGGGCAACGCCGGAAACCTGGGCGTCTTCTCGCTGATCCTGATCGTGGTCTTCCTGGTCTGGGCGCGCGCCTCGCTGGTGGTCTTCGCCCTGTTCTACACGACCGAGATGCCGACGCTGCAGGGCTTCCTCGAACAGGTGGTCTCGCTGCGCAACGCGGAATTCCTCGCGGTCTACCTCGCGGTCGGCGCGATCTTCGCGCTGCTGGTGTTCGCCGCGAGCGTGGTTTCGGTGCCGCTGATGCTGGACCGCAACCAGGACTCGGTGACCGCCATGCTGGCGAGTTTTCTGGCGCTTGCGCGCAACGCCCCGGCCATGCTGGTCTGGGCGGTCACGATCGCGGCCCTGACCGCCATCGGCTTCGCCACGCTCTACGCCGGCCTGGCGATCACCGTGCCGCTGCTCGGGCACGCCACCTGGCACGCCTATCGCGATCTGATCGAACGGCCCCGGGTCTGAGAACTCCGGCCGACCGGCGGTTCGAGCTTAGCTCACACCGACCGGCCGAGATCCCAGTCGTGGGTATGCGGATGCGCGTGCTCCACCGATCCGTGCCGATGCCTGTGCCGGTGGGCGAGGTTGGCCGCCTCCATCAGTGCCATGTCGCCTAGCGCCTGCCGGATCGGCCCGTCGAACAGCAGCCGGCCGCCGCTGCCGAGCACCAGGCAGCGGAAGCCGAGTTCGGCGGCCATGCTCAGGTTGTGCGTGCTGACGATGGCCGTCTGCGGGGTATCCAGCAGATAGTCCACCAGCCAGCCCGAGGCGCGCGGATCC
>DATMWM010000482.1:0-4321 GCA_035562535.1 Rhodocyclaceae bacterium
AAGATGCCCTTGTCGCGCAGGGTCTGGCGGTCGGTGTTTCCCTCCAGGTAATCCCAGACCTGGCGGTAGCCGACGCAGCGCATCGAGGGCAGTTGCGGGTGCAGTCCGTAGCGGCTGCGCAGTTGCTCGACCTCCTCGATCAGCCCGCGGGCGAGCATGTCGTCGAAGCGGCGGGCGATGCGCTCGTGCAGCGCGGAGCGCACGGAGGGCAGCAGCGCGATTGCGACCGGCCGGAAGGGCAGCGGCGCATGCTCGCGTCGGGCGTAGCTCGCCGCCAGGGGCGCGCCTGTGAGCAGCACGATCTCCAGGGCGCGCTGGATGCGCTGGGCATCGTTCGGCTCGAGGCGGGCGGCGGCCTGCGGGTCGCGCCCTGCGAGTTCGGCATGCAGGGCCGGCCAGCCCTGCGCGGCGGCGCGCTCCTCGATCTCGCGCCGCAGTACCGGATCGGCCGCGGGCAGGCTGGAGAGTCCCTCGCGCAGCGCCTTGAAGTAGAGCATGGTGCCGCCGGCCAGCAGGGGCACGCGGCCGCGTGCGGCGATGTCCGCGATCAGCCGGATGGCATCGGCGCGGAAGCGGGCGGCGGAATAGCTCTCCTCCGGGCTGATCAGGTCGATCAGGTGGTGCGGGCACTCGGCCAGTTCTGCGGGCGTGGGCTTGGCGGTGCCGATGTCCATGTCCCGGTAGACCTGGGCGGAATCGACGCTCACCACCTCGACCGGCAGGCTGCGCGCGAGCGCCTGCACCACGGCAGTCTTGCCGCTGGCGGTCGGGCCCATCAGCAGGATGGCGGGCGGCAGGCTGCGCTGCGGGTCGCGAGACATCTACAATGCGCGTTCGGTGAGCGGGCATTCTACCCGCGCCGGACGGGAGGCAAGGATGAGACGCGCGTTCGCTTGGATGCTTCTGGCATCGGTGCTGGGGTGGCTCAACCTCGCCGCGGCGGCCGGCGAGCGGCCGTTCCTGTGGGAGGTGCAGGGCCGCAACGGCGCGACCGTGCATCTGTTCGGCTCGATCCACCTGTGCCGCGCGGACTGCTTTCCGCTGCCCGCGTCGGTCGTCGGCGCGCTCGACCGGGCCGACTGGCTGGGGGTGGAGCTGGATCCGGGCGCGGCCTCTGTCTCCGAGCGGCTGATGGCTCGCGCCCTTTATCCGGCGGACGACTCGCTGGACCGCCACCTGGACGCCGAACTGATGCGCGATCTGTCCGCGGCGGTGGAGCGCTTCGGCCTGCCGCCCCAGGCGCTGCTGAAGATGAAGCCCTGGATGGCCGGCACGACGGTCACGCTGCTGGCGGCGATGGCGTCGGGCTACAGCACCGAGCATGGCATCGACATGTGGTTCGTCTCGCGGGCACGCCAGCAGGGCAAGCCGGTGATAGAACTGGAGACCGTGGACCAGCAGGTGGATTCCCTGGAGCGGCTGTCGGAGCGGGAGCAGAGGCTGCTGATCCTCCAGGCGGTGCGCCTGCTCGGGGAGCGCGGCGTGGAGCCCTACCTGGACGACATGGTGGAGGCTTGGAGCAGCGGTGACGCAGAGCGGCTGCACCGGCTGTCGGCCTCGGGGTTGGACGACGCCGGGCAGGGCGAGCGGCTGCTCGCCGCCATGGTGGGGGAGCGCAACCGCGCCATGACCCGGCGCATCGCCGAGCGCCTGGGCAAACCGGGCCGCGGCTTCGTGGTGGTCGGCGCGATGCACCTGGCCGGGCCGGGCAGCATCCCCGAACTGCTGCGCGCCGCCGGATTCTCGGTCAGGCAGGTGGGGCGCTGAGGGCTGGTCGCGAGCGCCGCAACCGATGGTCAACCGCGGGTTTCGCCGGACTCGTAACGGCGCGCGTACGTCAGGCTGCGATCCACTGCGTCCAGCAGCGGTGGCGCATACCGGAGCGTCTGGCGGAAAATCGTGCGAACCGCCTCAGGCAGATACTCGTGGGCGATGGCATTGCGCAGCGTACGAATCTCGGCGAAGGTCTGCGCATTCTCGATCAGCCCCTTCTTCTCGGCGCGGTTGATGCGGTCGCGCACGGTGCCGGCGTCGTCCAGATCGATGCGCTCGATCAGGCGGAACACCCTCTGCATCAGGATGTCGGCGAGGCGACCGAAGCGGCTGGCGAATGCCTCGAAGGCATCCAGCTCGTCCCCGTCGTAGTCCTCCTTGACGCCTATGTGCGAACAGCGCTCGAAGGAACGCCGGGTGATCTCAGCGGCCTGACGCAGCAACGCGAGTTCGCGCTCGAGCAGTTCCACCTCGCTGCGGCTGACGTTCACAGCGGCCGGGCCTCCGGCAGGATCAGCCGGACGAAGGGGTCGCTCGCGTCGCGTGCGATCACCAGGTCGATGCGCTGCTCCTCCAGTTCATCGTAGAGCGCGGTGCGCAGCCCGAGTTTGTCGTCCTCGCCCAGCCTGGAGGAGAAGATCAGCAGGTCGATGTCGCCGCCGCGTTTCGCGTCGTCGGTGCGCGAACCGAACAGCAGCACGCGGGCGTCGGGGTCTCGGGCGGCGACCACGCGCTTGATGCTCGCGGCTTCGGCTGGGCTGATGCGCATGGGCGAAGAGTCCGGCAGCGGAAGGGTTCGGCAAGGATATCGCGCTAGCGCCCGCGCAGGAACAGCCGGTCCAGCTCGGCCAGGCTGAGCCGGGTCCAGGTCGGGCGGCCGTGGTTGCACTGGTCGGCCCGCAGCGTGGCCTCCATCTCGCGCAGCAGCGCGTTCATCTCCGGCAACGTGAGGCTGCGGTTGGCGCGCACCGCGCCGTGGCAGGCGAGCGTGGCGAGCAGTTCGTTGCGCCGGGCGGTGATCACCGCGCTGGCCGGGTATTCGGCCAGTTCGGCGAGCAGCGCGCGCAGCAGGTCGGCCGCCGGAGCGCGGGCGAGCAGCGCCGGCACCGCGCGCACGGCGAGTTGCTCCGGCCCGGCCTGCGAGACCTCGAAGCCCAGCCGCGACAGCGTTTCGCGGTGCGCCTCGGCGGTGGCCATCTCGCGGGCGCTCAGCGCGAACACCGCCGGGATCAGCAACTGCTGGACCGCCGGCGCGCCGTCGAGCACGCTCTTCAGCTTCTCGTAGAGGATGCGCTCGTGGGCCGCGTGCATGTCCACCAGCACCAGCCCCTCGCGGTTCTGGGCGAGCACGTAGATGCCGTGAAGCTGGGCGAGCGCATAGCCGAGCGGCGCCTCCTCCTGCTCCTCCTGCTCCTGCGCCGGCATGTCGTGGGCAGCGGCGCCAGACAGCGGGGAAGGGCGCGCGGCGACCATGTCCAGGTAGGGCGCCACCGGCTGTGCGACCTGCAGGCCGTGCTGGTACGCCGCGGGCCTGAAATCGGGCTGGATTCGCTCCTGCGGGACGGCGGCAGGCGCCGCGGCGTGGCGCTCGCCGAGCGCCCGCTCCAGGGCGTGATAGACGAACTGGTGCACGCCGCGGGCGTCGCGGAAGCGCAGCTCGATCTTGGCCGGATGGACGTTGACGTCCACCGCCCGCGGGTCGATCTCCAGGTTGAGCACGTAGGCCGGGTGCCGGCTGCCGTGCAGGATGTCGGCATAGGCCTCGCGCAGCGCGTGGGCGAGCAGCTTGTCGCGCACGTAGCGGCCATTGACGAACACGTACTGGGCGTCGCGGCTGGCGCGGGAATAGGCGGGCAGCGCCGCATAGCCGGTCAGCCGCAGATTCCCCGCGGCGGCCTCGACCTGGCGGGCGTGGACCACGAACTCCTCGCCGAGCAGATCGGTCACCCGCCGCTCCAGCCGGCCGGGGGCGAGCCGGCGGCCGACGCGGCCGTTGTGCGCGATCTGGAAGGCCACCTCGGGGCGCGCCAGCGCGGCGCGCACCAGGGCCTCGTCGCAATGGGCGAACTCGGTCGCCTCGCTCTTGAGGAACTTGCGGCGGGCCGGCGTGTTGTAGTAAAGGTCGGCCACCTCGACCACCGTGCCCGCGGTGAGCGCCGCCGGCTGGACCTGCAGGCTGTCCGCCTCGACCCGATAGGCGTGCGGCTGGGCGGCGGTCCGGCTGGTGATCCGGGTGCGCGCCACCGAGGCGATGGCGGCCAGCGCCTCGCCGCGGAAGCCGAGCGAGGCGACCCGCTCCAGGTCCTCCAGGCTGGCGATCTTGCTGGTGGCATGGCGCGCCAGCGCCAGCGGCAGCTCCTCGCGCGGGATGCCGCAGCCGTCGTCGGCCACCCGCAGCTGGCGCACGCCGCCCTCCGCGAGCTGCACGTCCACGCTGCGCGCGCCGGCGTCCAGGCTGTTCTCCAGCAATTCCTTGAGCACCGAGGCCGGGCGTTCGACCACCTCGCCGGCGCGCGCAGCGTGGACGTGCAACTCGCGGAGGGCGGCG
>DATMWM010000483.1:0-4216 GCA_035562535.1 Rhodocyclaceae bacterium
GTCAAAGCCGTCTTCCGCGAAGACCGCTGCCGGCAAGAAGGGTTCGGCCAAGTCGAGTGCCCGCGTCAGGCAGGCCGAGGCGAGGCGGGTCGCGATCGAGTCGCGCGAACTGAACCACTACTCGGTGGATCGCGAGGGCAATCCTCTGCTGCGTTCCTCGGCCGTCCTGGTCCAGGACCAGGTGTCGGGCGAGGTTCTGTTCGAGAAGAACTCGGCGGCGGTGGTGCCGATCGCCTCGATCACCAAGTTGATGACCGCCATGGTTGCGCTGGACGCCAAGCCCAACCTTCACGAAACCCTGTCGATCGGCGAGGACGACGTCGACGCGCTCAAGGGCACGCGCTCGCGCCTGGGGGTCGGCACCCGGCTGAGTCGCGAGGACATGCTGCGGCTGGCGCTCATGTCCTCCGAGAACCGCGCCGCGTCGGCGCTGTCGCGGCACTACCCGGGCGGTTCGGCGGCGTTCATCGAGGCGATGAACCGCAAGGCCCGGGAACTCGGCCTGACCGACACGCGGTTCTTCGACCCGACCGGGCTGAACTCGTCGAACGTGTCCAGTGCCCGGGACCTGTGCAAGATGGTGGCCGCGGCGGCCGACTACCCGCTGATCCGCGACTTCTCGACCATGGCCGAATACACGGTGACGATCAGCGGACGGCCGCGCGAGTTCCACAACACCAACGCCCTGGTGCGCAGTCCAGACTGGGACATCGGGGTATCCAAGACCGGTTACATCAGCGAGGCCGGCCGCTGCCTGGTCATGCAGGCGCGGCTCAACGACAAGCCGGTGATCATCGTGCTGCTGGATTCCTGGGGCAAGTTCACCCGGATCGGCGACGCGAACCGGATCAAGCGCTGGATGGAGAGCGCCCGCTCGTCGCCGCGCAGCTCGAGCTGAGTCGGTGCCTGCCGACGCGCTGCGCGACCTCCTGCCGCGGAGGGACACGGCGCTCGAAGAGGTCCTGGCCGGGCTGTCGGGCCGGCCGAAGACGCTTCCGGCGAAATACTTCTACGACGACGCCGGCTCGGCCCTGTTCGAGCGCATCTGCGATCTCCCCGAGTACTACCTCACCCGCGCCGAACTCCGGCTGATGGAGAGCCATGTCGGCGACATGGCGGCCGTGCTCGGCCCGGGGTGCGAACTCATCGAGTTCGGCTGCGGCTCCGGGCGCAAGACCCGGCTGCTCGTCGAGGCGCTGCGACCGCCGGTGTTCGTTCCGATCGACATCTCGCGGGCGGCGCTGGAGTCCGCCTGCGGCGGCCTGGCCGCGGCGTTCGCCGACGTGCGCATCAGTCCGATCCTGGCCGACTACACCCGACCGATCGACTACCCGCCGGCCCGCGAAGCGGGAATTCGCCGTCGCGCTGTCTATTTCCCCGGATCGACCGTCGGCAACTTCACCCGCGAAGAAGCCGCGGCCTTCCTGGCAATGGTCTGCGCGCTGGTCGGGCCGGGCGGCGCGCTGCTGATCGGCGTGGATCTCAAGAAGGATCCGGCGGTGCTGCACGCCGCCTACAACGACGCGCAGGGCGTGACCGCGCAGTTCAACCTGAACATGCTGGCGCACCTGAACCGGCGCTTCGGCGCGGACTTCGATCTGCCGTCGTTCGCCCACGCGGCGTTCTACGACCAGGCCCTCGGACGCATCGAGATGCACCTGCGCTCGACCGCAGACCAGACCGTCAGCCTGGACGGGCGCCGCTTCCGCTTCGCCGAGGGCGAACTGATGCGCACCGAGATCTCCTGCAAGTACGACGTGGAGGAGTTTCAGGGGATGGGCCGGGAGGCCGGCTTCGACCCCGGACCGGTCTGGTTCGACCCGCAGCGGCTTTTCGCCGTATTCGCCTTCGCCGTGGCCTGAGCGCGCTTCAGCGTTTCGGCGCCGGCTGGTAGCCGATGTTGCGCGAGATCTCGTCGGCGGTTTCCCTCACCAGCGGCGCCCAGTCCGGGTTGTAGCGGTCCGCGGGCGCGGACACCGAGATCCCGGCCACCAGTTCGCCGGTATCGTCGCGAACGCCGGCGGCCACGCAGCGCAGGCCGGGTTCGGCCTCCTCGTTGTCGAAGGCCACGCCGTGCCGGCGCACGCGGTCCAGGTCCTTCTCCAATCCCTGCACCGTGGTGAGCGAGGTCGGGGTGAATCCGGGCAGGCCGGTGCGCCTGGCGTAGTCGCGCACCTTCTGCACGCCGTCCTCCACCAGGAACAGCTTGCCCGCCGCCGTGGTATGCAGCGGCGCGCGGGCGCCGACCAGGTGCACCACCTTGATCGAGGCGCGGCCGCTGGAGGTGCGCTCGACGTAGACGATGTCGTCGCCCTGGCGCACGCCGAGGTTGACGCTCTCGCCGATCGCCTGGTGCAGCTTCTGCATCGCCGGCATCGCGCTTTCGCGGATGTTGATGCGCGACTTCACCAGGTTGCCCAGTTCCAGCAGCCGGATGCCCAGGCGGTACATGCCCGGGTCGTCGCGCTCGACGAAGCCGCTGGCCGACATGGCCGCAAGGATGCGGTGGGCGGTGGAGGCGTGCAGCCCGGTCTCCTGCGCGAGCTGCTTCAGGCTGACCGGCTGGTTGTGGTAGGAGAGCACGTCGAGCAGCTTCATCATGCGCTCGATCACCTGGATCGGGCTCTTCGCTTCGCCCGAATGCCCCGGACGGCTCGCAATTTGCGTCATGGGCGAATACTATAGCAAATGCCCCGATCCACTATGCGAAACGCGATTCTGATGAGCGCAATTCCGGAGCGGCCGTGCGCGTAGGACTGTTCGTCACCTGCCTGGTGGACATGATGCGCCCGCGCATCGGCTTCGCCGCGCTGCGCCTGCTCGAACACGCCGGCTGCGAGGTGGTGGTGCCCGCGACCCAGACCTGTTGCGGCCAGCCGGGCTGGAACTCCGGGGACCGCGCCGCCACGCGCGCGCTCGCGCTCAAGCTGATCGACGAGTTCGACGGCTGCGAGCATGTCGTGCTGCCTTCCGGTTCCTGCGCCGGCATGATCCGCGCCTACCCCGAGGTGTTCCGCGGCGATCCGGCCAACGCCGGGCGCGCTGCCGCCCTGGCTGCGAAGACCTGGGAGCTGACCGACTTCCTGGTTTCGGTCATGAAGGTCGAGCGCGTTCCCGGCAGCTACCGCGGCACGATCACCTACCACGATTCCTGCTCCGGCCTGCGCGAACTGGGCGTGAAGCAGCAGCCGCGCCATTTGCTTGCCTCGCTGCCCGGCGTGACGCTCAGGGAGATGAACGGCGCCGAGGAATGCTGCGGCTTCGGCGGCACCTTCTCGATCAAGTACGGCGACATCTCGGCGCGCATCTGCGAGCGCAAATGCGCGAACGTGCAGGCCGCCGGTGCCCAGGCCGTGGTCGGCGGCGACCTCGGCTGCCTGCTGAACATCGAGGGGAAGCTGCGCCGCCTGGGCGACGAGACCACGCGCGTGCTGCACGTGGCCGAGGTCCTGGCCGGCGAGGGCTGAGCGGGGCGCCCATGGAAATCCGGTCGATGCACTTCAAGGCCCGGGTGAGCGACAAGCTTGCCGACCCGGTGCTGCAGGCGAACCTGCGGGTGTCCAAGGGCAAGTTCGTGGACAAGCGGGCCGAGGCGATCCGCGAACTGCCGCAGTTCGAGGCCACGCGGGATGCCGCCGCGGCGATCCGCAACCGGGTCCTGCGCGACCTGGACCTCTGGCTGGAGGCCTTCGAGCGCAAGGCGACCGAGCGCGGCGCGCAGGTGCTCTGGGCGAAGGACGGCGACGAGGTCTGCCGGCTGGTGATCGACATCGCGCGCCGCCACGCCGTGCGCAAGATCGTCAAGTCCAAGTCCATGCTCTCCGAGGAGGCCGGGCTGAACCAGGCGCTGGAGGCGGCCGGCGTGCAGCCGGTGGAGACCGACCTGGGCGAGTACATCCTGCAGATCAACGACAACGAGCCGCCCTCGCACATCATCGCCCCGGTAGTGCACAAGTCGAAAGAGGAGGTCGCCGACCTGTTCGAGCGGGTGCACGGCACGCCGCGCAAGACCGTGATCACCGAAATGACCCGCGAGGCGCGCGAGGTGCTGCGCCCGCACTTCCTGAGCGCCGGGATGGGCATCTCCGGCGGCAACTTCCTGATCGCCGAGACCGGCTCGGTGGCGCTGGTGACCAACGAGGGCAATGGCCGCATGGTCACCACCGTGCCGAAGGTGCACGTGGTGATCACCGGCATCGAGAAGGTGATCCCGACG
>DATMWM010000484.1:0-8636 GCA_035562535.1 Rhodocyclaceae bacterium
GCCCGCCGCCGCGGTGCTGCAGGGCGTCTCGCGCGGCACGCTGCTGCTGATCCACGCGGCGGCCGGCCCTGAAGAGTGGGCGAAGCGGCTCGGATCGCCTTGTCCCATCCTCGTCCTGCCCGCCGGGGCGCCGGGCGAACATGAACTGGCGGGCATGCGCTGCGCCGGCGCGGCGGCCCGGCTGACCGGCCTGGTCGGCAGGGCGTCGCTGGAGGCGGCGGTGCGCGCCACCGCCGCCGCAATGGATCGCGCTGCCGGCCGAGCCGCCGGCGCTCTCGGCTCCGCACATCCACGGCGCGGCCACCAGCGAACTGGCGAACACCGGCACCTGGCGCACGCTGCGGCCGGTGATCGACCCGGAGCACTGCAACCGCTGCTCCTGGATCTGCGCCACGCTCTGCCCGGACAGCGCGATCCGGGTCGACGAAGATCGCACCCCGCACATCGACCTCGACCACTGCAAGGGCTGCCTGGTCTGCGTGGCGGTCTGCCCGCCGCACGCGATCCGCGCGGTGGCGGAAGCGGAGGCTGCCGCATGAGCCGCATCCTGCTCACCGGCAACGGGGCCGCGGCCTGGGGGGCGCGGCTGGCCGGCGTCGATTACGTGCCCGCCTTCCCGATCACGCCGCAGACCGAGATCATCGAGACGCTGGCCGGCTGGTGCGAGTCCGGCGAGATGGACGGGCGCCTGGTCCTGCTCGAATCCGAGCACTCCATGATCACCGCCGCTGCGGCCGCCGCGGCCACCGGCGTGCGGGTGTTCACCGCTACCTCCAGCCAGGGCCTGCTCCACGGCATGGAGATGGTGTTCACCGTCCCGGGCTGGCGCGCGCCCTTCGTCATGGTGAACGTCTCGCGCGGCCTGGCCACGCCCATCACCCTGGAACCGGACCACACCGATGTGCTCGCCGCGCGCGACTCCGGCTTCCTGCAGATCCACTGCGCGACCTGCCAGGAGGTGGTGGACACGATCCTGCTCGCCTACCGGCTGGCCGAGGATCCGCGGGTGCGGCTGCCGGCGATCGTGAACCTGGACGGCTTCTATCTGTCATTCACCCGCGAGCCGGTGGAACTGCCGTCGCCGGAGGCCGCGCGGCGCTTCCTGCCGCCCTTCGAACCTGGACCGGTCGCCTTCCGCGCCGGCAGCCCGGTGAGCCAGGCCTGCGCGGTGCTCGGCGGCTCGGCGTATTCCTACTTCCGCTACCAGACCCACCTGGCCGCGGAACAGGCGCTGCCGGCCTACGCGGACGCCGCCGCGGCCTTCGAGGCCGAATTCGGCCGGCGGCACGCGATTGTCGAAGCCTGGCGCTGCGAGGACGCGGACTACGTCTTCGTCATGATCGGGGCCTTCGCCACCAAGGCCATGGAGGCGGTCGACCGGCTGCGCGAGGACGGCTGGAGGATCGGCCTGGTGCGGCCGCGGCTGCTGCGCCCGTGGCCGGTCGAGGCGCTGCGCGGCCTGCTGCTCGGGCGGCGTGCGGTGGTGGTGGTGGACCAGAACCTGTCCATGGGCTTCGGCGGCGTGCTGCATGCCGAGGTGGCCTCTGCGCTGTACGGCTGCCCGGGCGCTCCGCCGCTGCTCGGCTTCGTCGGCGGGCTGGGCGGGCGCGAAATCCCGCCCGGGGAATTCTTCGAGATGGCGCGACTGGCCCGCGAGGCCGCCGAGACCGGGACGGTGCCCCCGCCCAGGCTGCTCTACACGGAGGCGGAATTGCGCGAGGTGCGCAAGCTCCAGGCGATCGCCGGCGCGCGCCCGAAAGGCGGAAAACCATGAGCGAGACGAAGCTGCGCAGCCTCAAGGATCTGCCCACCGCCCATCTGCTCGGGGCGGGCACGCCGATGTGCGCCGGCTGCGGCGCCCTGGAGGCGCTGCACGAGATCTACGACCTGCTCGGCGGAAAGACCGTGTTCGTCAACGCCGCCGGCTGCATGACCCTGCTCTCGGTCTATCCCTACACGCCGTTTCGGGGCTCCTGGCTCTACACCTCGATGGCCTCGTCGCCGGCCGGCGCCCAGGGCGTGCGCGATGCGCTGGACATCCTGATCGCGAAGAAGCGGCTGCCGGCGGAGGAGGATCTCACGGCGGTGGTGCTCGCCGGTGACGGGTCGAGCTACGGTATGGGTTTGTCCGCCACCTCGGCGGCAATCGAGCGCGGGCTGGACTTCATCTACCTGTGCTACGACAACGAGGGCTACGGCAACACCGGCCAGCAGTCCTCGGCGGCCACGCCGCACGGCGCGCGCACCGCCACCCATGCCGGGGTGGCCGGCTTCGGCGGCGAGAAGAAGGACCTGTTCGCGATCTGGGCGGCGCACCGGCCGGCCTACGCCGCCACGGTGATCGGCGCCGAGCCGCTCGACCTGGCGCGCAAGGTCGAGCGCGCCGCGAAGCTCAAGGGGCCCCGGCTGATCCTGGCGCTCGCCCCCTGCCCGACCGGCTGGGACTACGACCCGAAGGACACGGTGGACATCGGCCGGCTGGCGGTGAAGACCGGCGTGTGGCCGCTGCGCGAGTATGCCGACGGCAAGCTGACGCACAGCAGGGTGCCGCACCCGCGGCTGCCGGTGGAGGACTACCTGCGCACCCAGGGCCGCTTCCGCCACCTGTTCGAGCCGCAACGCAACGATGCGCTGATTGCCCAGATCCAGGCCCGGGTGGATGCCTACTGGCGTGAGGCGGGCGTCGGGGATGGGGCGGGCGCTGCATAGCGTACGGCTCGGCCGCCTGCTGCGCGGGACGCTGCTCGCGCTGCTGTTCTGTTTCGGCACCGCTGCGGCGGAGCCGCCGGACCCGGCGGACCCGGCCGACGACGCGTTCTGGTACGGGACCGCGGCCGACGGCGGTCCGGCCGTGCTGTTGCACTTCTTCTGGACCGCGTCCTGCCCGCATTGCCGCCAGGCCGCGCCCTTCGTCGAATCCCTGCCGCGCCGTCTGCCCTGGGTGCGCGTCGTCAGCCATCCGCTGACCGGCAACCGGCCAAACGCCGAACTCTACGTGCGGGCGGCGCGACTGCTCGGACAGGAGGCGAACTCGGTGCCCGGCTTCATGTTCTGCCGAAGGCTGGAGACCGGGTTCGACGCGGACCACACCACCGGCGCCGGATTGGTCGCGGCGCTCGAGTCCTGCCGCGCCGCACGCGTCGCGCCGCCCGCGGGGTCGGCGCCCGCCGACGAGGGCGCGCGGGCGGTCAGCCTGCCGCTGCTCGGCACGGTGGACCTGCAGCGCTGGTCGCTGCCGGCGCTTACCGTGGTTCTGGCGGGGCTGGATGCCTTCAATCCCTGCGCCTTCTTCGTCCTGCTCTTCCTGCTCAGCCTGCTGGTGCATGCGCGCAGCCGCGCGCGCATGGCGCTGGTTGGCGGCGTGTTCGTGGTGTTCTCCGGCCTGGTGTACTTCGCCTTCATGGCCGCCTGGCTGAACGCCTTCCTGCTGGCCGGGGAACTGCGCGCGGTCACGGTGGCAGCGGGGCTGCTCGCGCTCGTCGTCGGCGCGGTGAACATCAAGGACTACTTCGTCTTCGGCCGGGGGCCTAGCCTGTCGATCCCCGAATCCGCGAAACCGAAGCTCTACCGGCGCGTGCGCGAGGTGGTCAATGCGCGCAGCCTGGGCGCCATGCTCGCCGGTTCCGTGCTGCTGGCGATCGCCGCGAATTCCTACGAGCTGCTGTGCACCGCCGGCTTCCCGATGGTCTACACGCGGGCGCTGACCCTGCACGATCTCGACGCCGGCAGCCACTACGCCTGGCTCGCGCTGTACAACGTCATCTACGTGCTGCCGCTGGCCGCGATCGTGGCGGTCTTCGTCCGGACCATGGGCGCGCGCCGCCTGAGCGAGCGCGAGGGCAGGGTGCTCAAGCTGCTCTCCGGGTACATGATGCTCGGCCTGGGTGCGCTGCTGCTGATCGCGCCGCAACTGCTGACGAATGCCATCGCCTCGCTGGCGGTGCTGCCGGCGGCGCTGCTGGCCACCTTCGGGACGGTCCGCCTGAGCCGCCGGCAATGACGGTGCCGGCGCGGATTTGCGCTATGCTCGGACCAGGCGCCGCCTCGCGGCGCGCGATGATTTCCACGATGCAGACACGGGTATTCGACACGGGCTCACGCAGCGGCCCCGAGAACGACGCGATCGACCGCGCCAGCCTGGGCGCCGCAGAGGGGACCGCGCTGCTGCGCTTCTGGCGCAGTGCGCCGACCGCCAGCCTGGGCGCGCATCAGGCGGCGGAGCGCGAACTGCGCCTCGACTACTGCCGCAGCCGCGGCATCGCGGTCGTGCGCCGGGTCAGCGGCGGCGGCGCGCTCTACGTGGACGAACAGCAGTTCGGCTTCAGCCTGACGGTCGCGCGCGAGCGCGCCTTCCCCGGACTCGGCCTCGCGGTGATCCTGCGCCGCTCCGGCGAGGCGCTGGCGGGCGGGCTGGCGCGGCTGGGCATCGCGGCGGCCTTCAAGCCGTTCAACGACCTGGAGATCGACGGCCGCAAGATCGCCAGCTTCCACCTTGCCGCGCGCGGGCCGGCGCTGCTGCTGCACGGCACGGTGCTGATGGATGCCGACATCCGTACCATGCTCGAAGCGCTGCGCGTGCCCACCGAGAAGCTCTCGCCGAACGGGCTGGCCGCGGCGCGCGACCGCCTGGTGACGCTGCGCGAATGCCTGGGCGCAGCGCCTTCGCACGAGCGGCTGCGGGCCGCGCTCGAGGAGGGATTCGCGGCCGCACTCGGCCTGACGCTGCGCCCGGCGGACCCACCCGCCGCGTTCGACGCGCCGCCGGATTCCGCGGACCTGCCCGGCGAGGGCATCTGGGACGAAGGGGCGGACGACGGGGTGGAAGCCACGGCCGACTGGCTCGAAGCGCTTTGGAAATGCGAGGGCGGCACGCTGCGCGCGCGGACCCGCTTCTCGCCGGACGGCGGCCGGCTGGACCGTCTGGCGCTGGCGGGCGACGTGCAGTTCGCGCCTGCGGATGCGCTCGCGCGGCTGTCCGGCCATGCCGAGGGCATCGAACTGCGCGCGCTGGCGCAGCGGGTGGAAACCTGGTTCGCCGATGCCGGCATCGAGACCGTCGGCTTCGGCGCCCGCGACGTCATGCGCGTGCTGCACCTGGCCGCCGACAAGCGGCGCGCGATCGACGAGATCGGCCTGGATGCGGGCGAGGTCAACGCGCTCATGGTCCACGCCGAGGACGAGGCACCGGCGCGCGCCATCCTGGAACAGGCCAGCGTCATGCTGGTGCCCTACTGCGCCAAGCCGGACTGGTGCAAGTGGCGGCACCAGGACGGCTGCACCGAGTGCGGCCTGTGCGAAGTCGGCGAGGCCTACCGCCTGGCGCGCGAGCGCGGCATGCGCGTGACCACCATAGTGCGCTACGAGCACCTGGTCGAGACGCTGGGCCGCATGAAACGGGACGGCGAGCCGGCCTACGTCGGCATGTGCTGCAGCAACTTCTTCCTCAAGCGCCACCGCGCCTTCCGCGACGCCGGCATCCCGGCCGTGCTGATGGACATCAGCGGGGCCAACTGCTACGAACTGCAGCAGGAGGACCAGGCCTACGCCGGCACCTTCCAGGCCAAGGCCACGCTGAACGAGGATCTCCTGCGCCGGGTGATGCGCTTCGTGCCGCCGGTGCGGCGCGAGTCCGACTGAAAGACGGGGTCGTCTTCCTTCGACGGTTGGATACGGGCTGCGCCCTATCCCACCCTACGCGCCATCGAGCGCCTCTCGTAGGGTGGAATAGCCCCGCCAGGGGCGTATTCCACCGTTCCGGCGATACCGTCACCGAGAAAACCGACCCTTCGACGGTGGGATACGGCCATGCGGCCTATCCCACCCTACGTTCATCGGGAATCGTAGGGTGGAATAGCGCCGAAGGCGCGTATTCCACCGTCAACATCCTGAAGACGGCGGTGCCGGATCTAGACCAGCCCGCGCGCCGTCAGTTCGCTCTTGAGATAGGCGTAGTAGATCGGCGCGGCGACCAGGCCGGCCAGGCCGAAGGCCGCCTCCATCGCCAGCATGGCGATCAGCAGTTCCCAGGCGCGGGCCTGGATCCGGGTGCCGACGATCCGGGCGTTCAGGAAATACTCCAGCTTGTGGATGATCACCAGGTAGGCGAGCGAAGCCGCGGCCACCGCCGGCGAATGGGACAGGCTGACCACGACGATGGCGGTGTTCGAGATCAGATTCCCGACCACCGGCAGCAGTCCGGCCACGAAGGTCAACGCGATCAGGGTCTTGGCCAGCGGCAGATGGACGCCGAACAGCGGCAGCGCCACCATCAGGTAGAGCCCGGTGAATAGCGTGTTCAGCGCCGAGATGCGAACCTGGGCGAAGACCACGTTGCGGAAGGCGTCGCCGAAGCGCACCGCCCGCTCGGCCAGCGCCCTCGCCAGCGGCTGGTAGGCGTGCATCGGTCTGGCTTCGCGCAGGGCGATCAGCGCACCGACCACCAGCCCGATCAGGACGTGCGCGATCGCGCGACCGGCCTTCTCTCCCGCGATCTGCAACTGGCCGGCATGGGTGCGCAGCCATTCGGCCACCGCCGCCTTGATCTCGTCCGGATTGCCGGGGAGGCTCTCGACCCAGGCGCGCGGCAAGCCGGAGCGGAGGCCCTCGACGATCTCGGCCATCTTCTTGAGCAGGGCGGGCAGGCTGCCGGCCTCGCTGCGCAGGAACGCGATCGCCCCGAGGACCAGGGCGGTGACCAGGCCGGCCACCAGCGCGGTGAGCAGCCAGACCGACACCAGCTTGGCCCGCTCGTCCGAGAGGCGCCGCTGGAGCACGGGCGCCAGGACGTGGACCAGTTCGAAGACGATCAGGCCGGCCAGCAGGGCGCCGAGCAGGTGGATCTGCAGGACCGCCAGCAGCGCCGTCCCGGCGATCAGCCAGGAGGCGATCTCCGCCCGGTCGGGGCGTGGCGGTGCGGTCCGGATTGACAAATGCGGTTCGCCGGGCGTTGCGGAGGGGCCACAATTGTCGCTCCGATTTCGCTTCGCGGGAGGCACGGGCCATGACCACGCGGGAAGAACTGCTGGCGAAGGCGGCCAGGCCGGCGCAGGAGGCGCTGCGGCTGCATCCCTATTACCGGGGCAAGATCCAGGTGCTGCCCAAGTGCGCGATACGCGGGCTGGCGGACTTCGCGGTCTGGTACACGCCCGGGGTGGCCGCGCCCTGCAAGGCGATCCAGGCGCGGCCGGAACTGGTCTGGGAGCACACGAACAAGGGCAACCTGATCGCCGTGGTCTCCGACGGCACGCGCGTGCTCGGCCTGGGCGACATCGGCCCGCACGCGGGCCTGCCGGTGATGGAGGGCAAGGCGCTGCTGTTCAAGTACCTGGGCGGCGTGGATGCGGTGGCGCTGTGTCTGGCAACGAAGGATCCCGACGAGTTCGTGCGTGCGGTGGAACTGCTGGAGCCGTCCTTCGGCGCGATCAACCTGGAGGACATCGCCCAGCCGAAGTGCTTCCGCATCCTGGACACGCTGCGCGGCCGCCTGGGCATCCCGGTCTGGCACGACGACCAGCAGGGCACGGCGGTGGTGGTGCTCGCCGGCCTGCTGAACGCGCTGGAGGTGGTCGGCAAGGACCTGCGCACGGCGCGCATCGCGCTGATCGGCACCGGCGCGGCGAACGTGGCGAACTACCGGCTGCTCGGCGCCGCCGGGGTGCCGGCGGGCAACATCGTCGCCTGCGACAGCGGCGGCATCCTCTATCCGGGGCGCGGCGACATCGAGGTCCAGAGCGAGGCGTTCGCCGACAAGTGGCGCATCTGCCTGGAATCCAACGCGGCCGGGGCGACCGGCGGCATCGAACAGGCGCTGGCCGGCGCCGACGTGTGCCTGGCCTTCTCGCGGCCCGATTCGGACACGATCAGGCCGGAGTGGGTGAGGGCCATGGCGCCCGATGCGGTGGTGTTCGCCTGCGCCAACCCGGTGCCGGAGATCTGGCCCTGGGACGCCGCGGCCGCCGGCGCGCGCATCGTCGCCACCGGCCGCGGCGACTTCCCCAACCAGGTGAACAACTCGCTGGCCTTCCCGGCGATCTTCCGCGGCGTGCTCGACGTGCGCGCCCGCAGCATCAGCGACGGCATGGCGGTCGCCGCGGCCGAGGAACTCGCCGCCTGCGCGCGCGAACGCGGCGTCCGCGCGGACAGCATCCTGCCGACGATGGACGAGTGGGCGGTCTATCCGCGGGTAGCGACCGCCGTCGGGCTGAAGGCCCAGCGCGAGGGCCTGGCTCACTTGTCGCTGGACCGCGATGCGCTCATGGCGCGGGCGACGCAACTGATCCGCACTGCGCGGGAATCCACCGAGGCGCTGATGCGGGACGGCCTGATCCCGGCGCCGCCGGCGGAGGGCTGACCGGGCACGGCCGCCATTGCGGGTACGGAACCGGGGGAAAGTGGCCTTTTTCCGGCCCGCGGCCGGCCGGCGATATGCCGCTATAATTCCCGCTCGCGGCCTCGCGCCGCCTGCCTCCGTGCCGAACGGAACGGACCTTGCGGGAACGGGACATGAACGAACAAGCAGGTGCGGCCAGGCCGGGCGGCTTCCGCCTGCTGCGCTATTTCACGCTGACCACGCTGGTCGCCTTCTCGGCGGTCGCGCTGGCGCTGTACTTCCTGCAGCGCAAGGAGGAGTCCTTCTT
>DATMWM010000485.1:0-2298 GCA_035562535.1 Rhodocyclaceae bacterium
GTCGTGAGCGCGCAGCGCCCGTGCCGACGGCAGCCACAGCGCGGAAAGCGGGGCCTGCGGCGGGCGGGTGTGGCGGAACGCGATGCGCACGGGCTGCGCGCTCACGACGCGGTGCTCGTCCCGGCCGGCGCGATGGCTTCCCAGCGGTTCGTGATGGTGCCCGAGGAAGGCCGCACGCGAGTCCTGCAGGGGAAGGTGCTCAAGGTGGATCTGCAGACCCCTCAGGTTCTCGTCTTCGAGTACCAGGAAGATCCGTATCCGATCTGAGTCCGCCGCCTGAGCCCGACCCGGGACGCTGGTTAGCGCTCCCCACCTGCGGCAGCGTCGCGGTGATCAGCGCGCCGAGCAGGATCACGCTCCAGGACAGATACAGCCACAGCAGGAAGATCGGTACGGCCGAAAAAGCGCCGTACAGGACGCTGTAGGTCGGCAGCTTGACGACGTACAAGCCGAGCAGCCGCTGCACGAGGCCGAGCCCGAGGGTGGAGAACAGGGCGCCGACCGCCGCGTGGCTCAGCCGCACGGTCCGGTTGGGCACCGCGAAATAGACCAGCGTCAGTAAGCCCACGAGGAAAGCCTCCGCGAGAAAGCGGAAAGCCATGGCGCGCACCCAGGGCGGCTCGTCCACCCAGCCCAGCGAGGTGCTGACCACGAATGTGACCGCCGCCAGACTCGCGCCCAGCGCCACCGGACCGGCCACCACCACCAGGGCGTAGGCCACGGCGCGGCGCACCAGGCTGCGCTTCTTCTCGACCCGCCAGATGATGTTGAAGGTGTGGTCGATGGTCAGCACCATGAAGAACGCGGTCGCCACCAGGATGGCGATGCCCATCAGGGTGAGCTGCTCGGCCTTCTGCGAGAACTGCAGGGCGTAGCTGGCGATCACCGCCCCGGCCTTGGCCGGCAGCAGGTTGTCCAGCAGGAACTTCTCGAGCGCGGCCCCGACCCGGACGGACACCGGCAGGCGCGAGGCGACCGCCAGCCCGACCGCCAGCAGGGGCACCAGCGACAGCAGGGTCGTGAACGCGAGGCTGGCGGCCGACTGGCTCAGGCGATCGGCGCGAAAGCGCGCAAGCACCTGGGTCGCGAGTTCGACCGGGAAACGCAGCCGCTCCGGCATGACTGGGTACGGCACGCTGGTCGTTATAATGCCGGGATTGTAATCAAGCCCGGCCCGCGTGAAGGAAATCCTGGTCCTCTACTACTCGGTGCATGGCTCGGTGCGCAATCTGGCGCAGGCCGTGGCCCGCGGCATCGAGTCGGTGGATGGGGCGGCTGCCCGCATCCGCACGGTTCCCAGGGTATCGACCGTCTGCGAGGCCACGCAGCCGGATATCCCATCCGAAGGCGCGCCCTACGCCGAGCCGCGGGACCTGGAGGAATGCGCCGGCCTCGCGCTGGGCAGCCCGACCCGCTTCGGCAACATGGCGGCGGCGCTGAAGTACTTCATCGACGGCACTTCCGAGCTCTGGCTGCGCGGCGCCCTGGAAGGCAAGCCGGCCGCCGTCTTCACCTCCACCGCCAGCCTGCACGGCGGCCAGGAAAGCACGCTGCTGTCGATGATGCTGCCGCTGCTGCACCACGGCATGCTGATCGTCGGCCTGCCCTACAGCGAACCGGACCTGCAGGCCACCACCGGCGGCGGCACGCCCTACGGCGCGAGCCACGTCTCCGGAATGCCGGGCGACCCGACGCCGACCCAGGCCGAGCGCGCCCTGGCGATGGCGCTGGGCAGGCGTCTGGCGCAGGCCGCACTCCGGCTCGCCGATTGAGCGCGCTCCTGCCCCGGCCCGCCATCCTGAGCGCCGTCGCCACCGGTGCGCTGGTCGCGCTGATCGCGCTCTCGCTCGCCTGGGAACTGTGGCTGGCGCCGCTGCGGCCCGGGGGCTCGTGGCTGGTGCTCAAGACCCTCCCCCTGCTGCTCCCGCTGCGGGGCATGCTCGCCGGACGCCGCTATACGCATCAATGGGCATCAATGCTGGCGCTCGCCTACCTCGCCGAGGGCGTCGTGCGCGCGGCCTCCGATCCCGGGCCCTCCGCGCGCTACGCGGCAGTCGAGATCGTGCTCGTGACGATCTGGTTCTTCGCCTCGGTGTTCTACGCCCGGCTCACGCGAAACGCGGCTTCCTGAGGCGGGCGCACCCGCCCCGGAAGCCAGCGCTCAAACGGTTTCTGCCTGGGGATTCACCCGGTCGGCCTTGGAGACCAGCTTGTTCAGGGCGTTGAGATAGGCCTTGGCGGAGGCCACCACGATGTCGGTGTCCGCGCCCTGCCCGTTGACCACGCGCCCGTTCTTCG
>DATMWM010000486.1:0-2974 GCA_035562535.1 Rhodocyclaceae bacterium
GCGATGAAATCGTCGTAGGCGATCACCTCGGCGCGGATGAAGCCGCGCTCGAAGTCGGTATGGATCACGCCGGCGGCCTGGGGCGCGGTGTCGCCGACGTGGATGGTCCAGGCCCGCACCTCCTTGTCGCCGGCGGTGAAATAGGTCTGCAGCCCGAGCAGCTTGAAGGCGGCGCGGATCAGACGGTTCAGGCCCGGTTCCTCCAGCCCGATGTCGGCCAGGAAGACCTGCTTCTCCTCGTCGTCCAGGTCGGCGATCTCCGCCTCCATCTGGGCGCAGAAGGCCACCACCGGCGCGCCTTCCTGGGCCGCGTGGGCCTTTACCCGGTCGATGAATTCGTGGTCTTCCTTAAGGCCGTGCTCGTCGACGTTGGCGGCGTAGAGCACCGGCTTGGCGGTGATCAGGCAGAACGGCCTGATGTTGGCCCATTCCTCCTTCGACAGGCCAAGCGCGCGCACCGGCCGCGCCTGGTCGAGCTGGGCCTGGGCCTTCTCCAGGACGGCCACCAGCAGCTTGGCTTCCTTGTCGCCGGCCTGGGCGGGCTTGCGGTAGCGGTTCAGCGCCTTCTCGACCGTGGCCAGGTCCGCGAGCGCCAGCTCGGTGTTGATCGTCTCGATGTCGCCGACCGGGTCGATCTTGCCGGCCACGTGCACCACGTTGTCGTCGGCGAAGCAGCGCACCACGTGGAGCACCGCGTCAGTCTCGCGGATGTTGGCCAGGAACTGGTTGCCCAGGCCCTCGCCCTTCGAGGCGCCGGCCACCAGCCCGGCAATGTCGACGAACTCGACCACCGCCGGGATCACCTTCTGCGGCTTGGCGATCGCCGCCAGACTGGCCAGCCGCTCGTCCGGCAGCTCGACGATGCCGACGTTCGGCTCGATGGTGCAGAAGGGATAGTTGGCCGCGGCGATGCCGGCCTTGGTCAGGGCGTTGAACAGGGTGGACTTGCCGACGTTCGGCAGTCCGACGATGCCGCATTTCAGGCTCATGGCTTGGACTCGGTCTTGTCCGCCGCGGGAGCCGCGGGCGGACGGGTATTGGCGCGCTGGATCGCCCGCTCCCACTCGCCCTTGGCGATCAGGGGCCAGAGTTCGAGGGCGCGGTCGAGCGAGCGGTCGATCTCGGCCTGTTCCTCGGCGCGGGCAGGTTTGAGCACGTAGTTGATCACCTCGCCGCGGTCGCCCGGATGCCCGATGCCGATGCGCAGGCGCCAGAAATCCTGGGTGCCCAGGTGGGCGGCGATGTCCTTCAGGCCGTTGTGCCCGCCCAGGCCGCCGCCGTACTTGAGCCGCAGCTGTCCCGGCGGGATGTCGAGTTCGTCGTGCAGCACCAGGATCCGGTCCGGCAGGATGCGGTAGAAGCTCGCCAGCGCCACCACCGACTGGCCGGAGCGGTTCATGTAGGTCTGCGGCATCAGGATCCACATGCCGGTTTCACGGGCATGGCCGACGAAACCGTGGAAGCGCGACTCGCGCCGCAGCTCGGTGCCGAGCTCGCGGGCGATCAGCTCGGCCAGCCAGAACCCGGCGTTGTGCCGCGTGCCCGCGTACTCGGGCCCTGGATTGCCCAGTCCGACGACGAGCCGCGGCGGTTGCGACATGGGGTGCGCCAAGAAAGGCCGACCGGCGCGATCCGGGAATCGCGCCGGGACGTCGTATGAAAACGCGGGGCCGGCTTACTTGGTCGGCGCGGCAGGCGCTGCGGGGGCCGCACCCTCGCCGGCCGCCTCCTCGCCTTCCGCACCTTCTGCGGATGCGCCGCGCTGCAGCAGGATGCTCGCCACCACAGGGTTCTCGCCCTTGTGCAGCACCGCCTCGACGCCTTCGGGGAGCTTGAGCTCGGTGACGTGGATCGAGTGGCCGACCGCCAGATCCTTCAGGTCCACCTCGATGAACTCGGGCAGGTTCTGCGGCAGGCAACTGACCTCCAGCTCGTTCACCGTGTGGCTGGCGATGCCGCCCTGCACCTTGACGCCCGGGGCGATGTCGGCGTTGACGAAGTGCAGCGGTACCTTGACGTGGATCCTGTGGGTGGCATCCACGCGCTGGAAATCCACGTGCATGACCTGCGGCCGGTAGGCGTGCATCTGGACGTCGCGCAGCAGGACCTGCTGCTTCGCGCCGTCGATGTTCATGGTCAGGATCGACGAGTGGAAGACCTCGCGCTTGAGCGCGTGGAAGATCTCGTTGTGATCGACCGAGATCGGCGCGGCCTCGGTGGCTCCGCCGTAGAGGATGCCGGGAACCCGGCCGGTGCGACGCAGGCGGCGGCTCGCACCCGTGCCCTGCTCGACGCGCTTGCTGGCATTGAAATCAATTTGCATGTTGCTGAGACTCCAGAAAAGCCCTGCCCGCGACCAGACAGGGTTGGGTTTAGCCGCGGATCCGGGGCTCGCCCGGTCCGCGGCGGGAAATCACTCCATGAACAGCGAACTGACCGACTCCTCGTTGCTGATGCGCAGCATGGTCTCGGCGAGCAGTTCGGCAATCGAGATCTGGCGGATCTTGCCGCACTGGCGCGCGTCGTCGCGCAGCGGAACGGTGTCGGTGACCACCAGTTCGTCCAACTCCGAATCGGCAATGCGCTGCACCGCCGAACCGGACAGCACGGCGTGGGTGCAGTAGGAGAGCACGCGCTCGCCGCCGTGCTCCTTGAGCGCGTGCGCGGCCTTGCACAGGGTGCCGGCGGTATCCACCAGGTCGTCCAGCATGACGCAGGTGCGGCCGCGGACCTCGCCGATGATGTTCATCACCTCGGAGACGTTGGCCTTCGGCCGCCGCTTGTCGATGATCGCCAGATCGGACTCGATGCGCTTGGCCAGGGCCCGGGCGCGTACCACGCCGCCGACGTCCGGCGAAACCACCAGCAGGTTGTCGTGGTGCTGCTTCCAGATGTCGCCGAGCAGGATCGGGGTGGCGTAGATGTTGTCCACCGGGATGTCGAAGAAGCCCTGGATCTGGTCGGAGTGCAGGTC
>DATMWM010000487.1:0-4866 GCA_035562535.1 Rhodocyclaceae bacterium
GGCCATAGGGATTCCGGCGTTCCGCCTCCCTGCGATCGTCATGATGCACGTAGTGGCAGCGGCAGTTGCGCGCCGTGCATCCCCGGAGCGGCAGGCGGGGCGCCTCGTCTGGCAGGAAGCGGACGTGCTCGATCCGCTTGACCGGTTCGCAGCCTCTGCCACGATATCGAACCTCGACGCAGTGCATGGCGGTCGTCTCCCCGCCGCGCCGGAGGCCGACCGAAGCCCCGCGCTCGGGGTTCCGGCTGTGAAACCACCAGAGCACGAGCACCAGAGCGACCACCAGCACGATCCCGGCAGTTTCGGTCATGGGCCGCGCGCCTTCGCGCGCTCCGTCGCCAATATTGGGGTCAAGGTAACATTCTCAAACGAGTGCCTCCACGACATCTCGCAATCACCGCAGGCCCGTCCGCGGGCGAGGCGATCGGAGCGTTCCGGGCCGTGCAATGGAATCGACCTCGCGAGGATATAAAATACGCATCGGACGAGCGTTTCGGCCCGCGCGATTGCATGGCAGAACGTCCGGAGCGGGGCAGCGGACCGATTGACAGAAATATGACTTCCGGCTGAGCCGGCAGACGGCGTTCCGTCGCCACCGGCCACCCGGAAGGCCATAACGGAGCAATTCGGATGCGGGGCGAGGCAAGGCTGGCGATCCTCTTCGCGGATGTCGCCGGCAGCACCGGTGCATATCAGGTTCTGGGGGACACCCTGGCGCGCGACATCCTGTCGCGCTGCATCGCGTCGCTGATCGACGTCACCCGCGACTGCGGCGGCACCCTGGTGAAGACGCTGGGCGACGGCATCATGACCACCTTCGCGGATGCCGATGCCGCCGCGGCCGCTGCCGTGCGGATGCAGGAATCGATCACCGGAACGCTGGTCGCCGAAGGCCCGCAGCTCAGGATTCGAATCGGTTTCCATTGCGGCCCGGTCCTGGTCGAGGAGTCCGACGTGTACGGCAACACGGTCAACATCGCCGCGCGCATTGCGAACCAGGCCAAGCCCGGGCAGATCATCACCACGGGCGCCACGGTGGCCATGATGTCCGAGTCGTGGCGGACGTCGAGCCACCGCCTCGAGGTCCAGGACGTGCGGGGCAGGGGCGAACTGGTAGACAGCTACGAGGTCGCCTGGAACGGCAACGACGCTGACGCGGCACCCCGACCGGGCACGCCGGGACTCTGGCGCCTGGGCGCGGCCCGGCTGATCCTGACCGCCGGCGGCCGGCGGCTCGAACTTGGCGAGGCGCGCCCGCTGATCGCCGTCGGGCGCTCCGAGGAGAACGACCTGGTGGTGAAACGCTCGGTGGTGTCCCGCCGGCACGCGCGTTTCGAGTATGTCGACGGCCAGTTCGTGCTGGTCGATCAGAGCTCGAACGGCACCTACGTGGTCGCGGCGAGCGGGACGAGCACCTACCTGCGCCGCAAGCGCTGCGTGCTGACCGGCGCCGGCATGATAGGCCTGGGCGAGGCGCCGGCGGTCGGCTCGCCGGTCACCATCCAGTACGAACGGGCCTCGGCGTCGCTCCCGTCGCTGGACATCCCGGCCGGAACCGGGTTCTGAGGCAACGGAAATGGCGCACTGGATACGCTTCAAGATCGGGGGGCAGGAGTGGCTCGGCACGCTGGAAGGCAACGCGGTCGCGGAGTGGAAGGGCGAGCTGTTCGGCGAACCGCGCCCGACCGGACGGCGCCACGCCCTCTCGGCGGTTCGCCTGCTGCCGCCCTGCCGGCCGGCCAAGATGGTCGGGCTGTGGAACAACTTCCGCGAGCGGGCCGCGAAGGAGGGTCTGCAGCGGCCGGCGCATCCGCCGTACTTCCTGAAGAGCGCCAACAGCTACGCGACCCACGGCGAGGCGATCCGCCGTCCCGCCGGCTATGCCGGCCAGGTGGTGTTCGAGGCGGAACTGGGCATCGTGATCGGCCGGCGCGCGCGCGGCGTGGCGGTGGCGGATGCGCCTTCGGTGATCTTCGGCTACACCTGCGTCAATGACGTCACCGCCCGGGACCTGCTGCGGCTCGATCCGGCTTTCGTGCATTGGACGCGGGCCAAGGGCTTCGACACCTTCGGCGTGTTCGGGCCGGCGATCGCCACCGGCCTGGATCCCGCGGGGCTGCGGGTGCGGGCGCTGCTGTCCGGTGTCGAGAAGCAGAACTACGCGGTGAGCGACATGTTCTTCTCGCCGTCCGAGATCGTCAGCCTGCTCTCCGGCGACATGACGCTCGAGCCGGGCGACCTGATCGCCTGCGGCACCTCGGTAGGCGCCGGCCCGATGCAGGACGGCGACACGGTCGAAGTCCTCATCGAAGGCGTGGGGCGGCTGGCGAACGTCTTCGGCTGACGAGCTTCAGCCCGCCGGCGCCTGCTCGCGCCCGGACTGTTCGAGCATCCAGTCCCGGAAGGCGGCCACGGCCGGGCGGTCGGCGACCGCCTGCGGCGCGACCAGGTAGTAGGCGTAGTTGCGCCCGACCGCCACGTCGAAGGGAATCACCAGCCTGCCTGCCGCCACGTCCGCGGCCACCATGGACCGGGCCGCCAGGGCGACCCCGAGGCCGTCGATCGCCGCCGACAGCGCGAGCCCCGAGTTGCTGAAGTGCGGACCCGAGGTCGCGTCCACCCCGGGCGCCCGCGCGGCGCGCAGCCAGTCTTCCCAGGTCGGGCGCAGCCGGTCGTCCGGGATCGTGTCGTCGTGGATCAGGATGTGATAGCGCAGGTCCGAGGGCTGCCTCAAGGGGCGCTTGCCCGTGAGCAGTTGCGGACTGCACACGGCGGTGTAGGCCGGCGCGAACAGGCGGTCGACCCGGCAGCCCTCGTACGTACCGGTGCCGAAGCGGACGGAAACGCCCGAGACCTCGTCCCTGGGGTCGACCGCCTCGTCGCCGAATCCGCCGGCCTGCTCCCGGCTGTCGATCATCGCGTTCGATGCGGCGATATGCAGCTCTACCTCGGGATGGGCCTGGGCGAAGGTCTGCAGGCGCGGCACCAGCCAGCGCGTGGCGAAGGTCGGCGGCGCGGTGACGGTCAGCTGCCCGCCTTCGGCCCGGCGCCGCGCCCGGTCGACGCCGAGCACGAAGCATTCGATGCCCTCGCGGATCTTCGGCAGCATGGCTTCGCCCTCGGCCGTCAGTTCGAGCGCCCGGGTCAGGCGGCGGAACAGCGGGATGCCGAGGTAGTCCTCCAGGCCGCGGATCTGGTGGCTGACCGCGGTCGGCGTGACCGAAAGCTCGTCCGCCGCCTTCTTGAAGCTCAGGTGGCGCGCGGCGGCCTCGAAGGCGCGCAGGGCGTTCAGCGGCGGCAGGCGATAGCTCATAGGGATGAGATTTTCTCAGCTATCGGGTGAGAACTAAGCGTTTGTTGCGATGCAGCATCGTCCGCTAGAGTATCACGCTGTTGAAATGCGAACCATGTGTATCGGGAGTGATGAAAATGCGTGATCTGGACCGTTGGGAAATCGAAACCTATGTCGAACATGCGCGCAGGATGCGCAGCGAGGCCTGCGGCGAACTGATCGCCGCGGGATGGAACGCGGTGCGGCGGCAACTGACGCTGCTGGCGCGCAGGCTGGCCGCGAGCATTCCCCACCTGCCGGCCGCCCACTGAGCCGCCGCCCTCCCGCCGTACATCCGGCGGCAGCGCGACCCGGGCTGCCCGCCCCCTGCGCTGCCGACCGGCGCTCCGCCGCCGGTCGGGCGGTCGCCTTTCCCAGCCGATTCTCCACCCGCGCCGCGCTGCGCCGGCCGCGGCGATAGAATCCAACCCGGTTCCGTGGAGAACAGGGCTCGGCGTCACGGTCGATGGAACGGCGGATCGCCCACCTGGACATGGACGCGTTCTACGCGTCCGTCGAACTGCTGCGCTACCCGCAGTTGCGCGGCATGCCGGTGGTTGTCGGCGGGCGCCGCGCGGCGTCCGTTCCGGATGGCGGAAGCCCGGCGGACTTTCCCAGGCTGAAGGACTACGCGGGGCGGGGCGTGGTGACCACGGCGACCTACGAGGCGCGAGCCGCCGGCGTGCATTCCGGCATGGGGCTGATGAAGGCGGCCCGCCTCGCGCCGGACGCCGTCCTCCTGCCGGCGGACTTCGAGCGCTACGGGCAATACTCCAGGCTGTTCAAGTCCGCGGTGCGGGCGATCGCCCCCTGCATCGAGGACCGCGGGATCGACGAGATCTATATCGATCTGAGCGAGCCGGCCGGCGAGGCCGTCAAACTCGCCCGCCGGATCAAGGCGGCAGTGCGCGAGGCGACCGGGCTGAGCTGCTCGATCGGCGTCACGCCGAACAAGCTGCTGTCCAAGATGGCCTCGGATCTCGACAAGCCGGACGGGCTGACCGTGCTTTCCTTCGCGGACCTGCCGGCGCGCATCTGGCCGCTGCCCGCACGGCGGATCAACGGCGTCGGACCGCGCGCTGCCGCCAGGCTGGAGGCGATGGGCATCCGCACCATCGGCGAACTCGCCGCCGCGGATCCCGCGGTCCTGATTGCGGAGTTCGGCCGCGGCTACGGCGCCTGGCTGGTCGAGGCCGCGAACGGTCGCGACGAGGCGCCGCTGGTGACCAGCCGCGCGCCCAAATCGGTGAGCCGGGAGACGACCTTCGAGCGCGACCTGCATCCGCGCGCGGACCGGGACGTCCTGTCCGCCATCCTGCTCGGACTTTGCGAGCGCGTGCAGGGCGATCTGGAGCGCAAGGGCTACCTGGGGCGCACGGTCGGCATCAAGCTGCGCTACGACGATTTTCGCACGGTCACGCGCGACGTCACGCTGGAGCGGCCCACGGCCGATGCCCAGGCGATCCGCGCCGCGGCGCTGGACCGCAAGCTGCGGCTGCTCGGGGTTCGGGTTTCCTCGCTGGTGCGGCCCGGCG
>DATMWM010000488.1:0-2046 GCA_035562535.1 Rhodocyclaceae bacterium
TAGACGGGATAGCGCGCGAGCGGACGCTCGGCGTGGATGTCCACGATATTCACGATCGCCCCGCGGCTTTCCCTCAGGGAAGGCGCGGCGGCTTGCGAAAGGAACAGCGGCGCCTTGAGATTCGTCCCGATCAGGTCGGTCCAGTCGGCTTCGCGGATGGCACCGATCGGCGTGGCGAAAAAGCTCGATGCGTTGTTGACCAGGCCGTCCAGCCTGCCGAACGCCCCGAGCGCCCGGTCCACCAGTGCCGGCAGGCCGTCCGTAGCGAGGAGGTCCGCCCGCAAGGTGCGCACCGATCCTGGGCGGGCGCAGCCGAGTTCGTCCGCGAGCGCTTCGGCGGCGGACGAGGCTGAACGATAATGCAGGAGGATCGACGCCCCGGCGGCATGCAGCCGGCGCACGATCGCAGCGCCGACCCGCCGCGCGCCCCCGGTGACCAGGATGACCCTGCCTTCAAGCCCCATTGACGTTGCCGCTCCGAACCGATGCCCGATTCTAGCGGATTAGGCGGCGCACCCCTGCCGCGATGACCCTGCCCGAACCGTCCGAGGACGCTCTACGGCAGAGCAGGCGGCTGGAGTCGCGGATCGCCGCGGAGATCGCGGCAAGGCGCGGCTGGATCTCCTTCGCCCGCTACATGGAACTGGCGCTCTACTGCCCCGGCCTGGGCTACTACAGCGGGGGAGCACACAAGCTCGGCGCCGCGGGCGATTTCGTCACCGCGCCGGAACTGTCGCCCCTGTTCGGTCAGGCGCTGGCGGTTCAGGTTGCACAGATACTCGCCGCGTCTGGAGGGGACGTCCTGGAATTCGGAGCGGGTACGGGCAGTCTGGCGGCAGACCTGCTGCTGGAACTGGAGCGTCTGCACTCGTTGCCGCGCAGCTACATGATCCTGGACCTCTCGGGCGAGATGCGCGAACGCCAGGAACAGACACTGAGCCGGCGGGCGCCTCATCTGCTCGACCGGATCGCCTGGCTGGACCGGTTCCCTGCTGCCCTCACCGGCGTGGCATTGGCGAACGAGGTTCTGGACGCCATGCCGGTCCACCTGCTCGCCTGGAACGACGAGGGCCTCCACGAGCGCGGCGTGGGGCTTGCGGAGGAAGGGGGCTTCGAATGGCGCGATGTGCCGGCGACCGGAGAACTCGCCCGCGCGGCCGGGGCGTTGAGCGTGTCGCCGCCCTATCTTTCCGAGATCTCGCTAGCCGCCCGCGCCTGGGTCGCCGCGTGCGCCGACCTGCTCGACCGCGGCGCCCTGCTGCTGATCGACTACGGATTCCCCGAGTCGGAGTACTACCACCCGCAGCGCGGCACAGGCACCTTGCGCTGCCACTACCGTCACAGGGCGCACGACTCCCCGTTTTTCCTTCCGGGTCTGAGCGACATCACCGCGCACGTGGATTTCACCGCGGTTGCCCGCGCGGCCGATGCCGCGGGGCTGGACCTGCTGGGCTACACGTCCCAGGCGCGCTTCCTGCTCAATTGCGGCATCACCGGGGCGCTATCGCGTTTGGGACCCGAAAGCGGCGCTGACTACCTCCGCGCCGCCTCAGGAGTGCAGAAGCTGCTCAGCCCCTCGGAGATGGGGGAATTGTTCAAGGTGATCGCTGTAGGACGCGGAATCGACATCCCGCTGCTCGGCTTCGCAGCCGGCGACCGCAGCCACCGGCTGTAAGGCCGTGTCCTGCGCCGACGGCCTCACTCCTGGCTCAGATAGAGGATGCGCATGAATTCGTCTATGTCCTCCGGCGGCTCGCGCCGGACCGGATGCCGCGGCATGTCCGGGTTCGCTTCCTGCAGCCCGGGCGCCACCTGCGGCTGCGGTGTCCAGTTGGAGCACAGCACTTCGTCGGAGTACGCGCCGAACTCCTCGTCTTCCAATCGTTTTCCGCTGCTCATGTCCATCACTATGATCATGTTGACCCCCACTGCAACGCCGTCATACATCGCCGGATGCCAACTTGCTTAACGTCCCGGGCGACCGGCAGGTTGAATGCCGCAGTCGCCCGCCAGTCCGGGCTTCACAGCCGCCGATCGCTTGCCTAA
>DATMWM010000489.1:0-28164 GCA_035562535.1 Rhodocyclaceae bacterium
TTCATCCTGCCCAGGCCGCCGCCTGCCGATCCGACGGGAACGTTCGTGCCTCTGACCGCGCCGATCATCGCCGTGGGCGACACGCAGGAGCACGAGCCCGCGGGCTTCCCGCTGCACGACAACGACGGGGCCGTGGATGCCTACGTCGAAGTCGCCCAGCGGCCGCCCGGCCAGCCCCTGTTCGGCCGCCGCATCCTGGAATGGGTGCTGGTCGAGCACCCGGGCGAGCCGGTCCTGCACCTCGGGGACGTGCTCGACATGTCCTGCAAGTCCGAGATGGGCCGCATGGCCGCCATCTTCGCCGCCGGCAGGCAGCCGACGGCCATCCTGCCCGGCAACCACGACGGACTGATGTTCGGCATCTTCAACCATCCGGTCGTGGGCAAGGTGATCGAGGGGACCGGCCATGCCTGGTATCGCGCCTGCGCCCACGGCGCCGATGGCGGTCTCACGGGCGGCGTCTCGCCCCGGGAAACGGCGGTGGACAAGCGCGAGTTCATCGCCCAGTACCTGGCGCTGCTGGCGACCGGGCCGCATGCGCTGGGCGGCCTGGCGGTGCCGCCAGCCAGCGGGGATGCGCAAATCTCCTGGCGCAGCGGCAAGCCGGAGGCATTCCTCGAGGCAATTGAGGCGCGCCTGCTGGACGAGGACGCCTACGCCAACTCCTACATCGCGCAGAAATTGCGCCTGCCCGCCGCGCCGGGCGCACCGCGCCGGGTCGTGGTGATCGGCCTCGACACGAATCAGGTCGACGCCTTCGTCGGAACCCTGGATGCGCTGCGGGCGGTGAGCCCGGGAGACATCGGGCATGTCCGCTCCGAGCAACTGAAAGCGATCACCCCCTGGCTGGAAGAGGCGCGCCGCGCAGGCGACCTCGTCGTGTTCGCCGGCCATCACAGCTGGAACCGCCTGAGCTTCGGATCGCAGGCCCGCATCGCCGCGGTCATGGCCACGCTCGACCATCCGTTGGTCTACATCTCGGCTCACACCCACACCGGCTACTGGGCATCGCACCGGATCGGCTCGCGCACCATGCTCGAGCTCAACGTCAGTTCGCTCTCCGACTGGCCAGTTTCCTACCGGCGCATAGCCTTCGCCTTCGACGAGACGGCAAACCGGATCAGGGTCACTGCCGAGATCATGCCCAACCTCGGCACGGCGCCGGCCGACGACGCGGATCTCCTGCGCGCCTGGGAGGCCAAGGTGTGCGCGGAGAGCGGCTACAGCGCGAACAAGATTGAAGATGAAGTGCTTCACGTTGTGCGATCGCAGAAGGAGTCCCGTGGTTCGCTGTTCGACTGGCTCTACGAAGGACTTGGCGATTGGTGCCGGCCGTGCCTGCAGCGGCTCTACGAAAGCGGGATGCGCTATCAGGACGCGATGCTGGACGCAATCGACCAGCTCCACAATGACTTCGAATCCACCTCGGCCGAGGTGCGCGGGCTTCGGACCACGGCGTGGTGCGGGCAGCGCCCGGTGCCGGTCTGCATCGAGGCGCTGCAGGCGCAGAAGCCGGTCGACCTCGCCGCGACCATCGACCTGTTCAGGGAAAAAGCGCGGCTCGTGGATTCGGTCAACCGGCAGTTCGACGCCCTGACCGACCCGCGCGTACGGGCCTACATGACCTGCCGGGCGGTCGCCAGCGCGAGAATCGACTACGATCTGACGCCGGACGACAAACGGGCCGGCCGCGGCGAGGCCAACAGGCGAAACCTGGACTACTTCAGGATCGAGGCGACCGTTGGCATGGACTAGACCAGGCGGCCTGCTCGCCGCCTGCTTCGCGCCGGTGCTGGCGGCCTGCGCGGCGCAGCCGCTGGAGCGCTTTTCCGAGAATTCGCCGCCCGTCGTCCTGGCGACCCTGAACGACGCCGGCGTGCGCGACCTTCGGGCAGCGTACCGCGGCGCGGTATGCGCGCGGCTGCCACAGGGAGCGCCGCACTGCGAAGACGTCCTGCTGCGCCTGCCCGGCGAGGGCGAGGCTGGCGCCCTGCCCTCGCCGCAAGACCCCGCCGCGCGCTACCGAATCGCCTTCGTGCCCGGGCTGTTCAGCGAGTGCTTCGAGCGCCTGGTCCGGCCGTTCAGCGACGCACAGCGCGAACTCCAGGCGGAGGGCTTCGCCGCGGACTACATCCGGGTTTCCGGGCGCGGCACGGCTGTCGCCAACGCGGACCGGATCGCCGAACAGATCGACGCGCCCGCCGGCGATGCCCGGCCAGTCATCGTGTTCGCGTACTCCAAGGGTCTGACGGACACGCTCGAGTTCCTGCTGCGGCATCCCGCCAGGGCGGGGCGGATCGCGGCGATCGTCAGCGTGGCCGGCGCAGTAAACGGGAGTCCCCTGGCCGACCGGATGCGGGAGGCGTATCGCGGACTGGGGGCGGCGTTCCCGTTTCCGGACTGCGCCGCGGGCAACGGCAACGAGATCGAGGACCTGCGCAGGGACGTCCGGCTCGATTGGTGGCTGCGCAACCGGTCGGCGGTGACCGTGCCGGTGTTCACGCTGGTCGCGGCGCCGCGGCCGGACCGCGTCTCGCCGGGCACGCGCGCGAGCTACAAGCTGCTGTCGCAGATCGACCCGCGCAACGACGGCAAGCTGATCTGGTCGGACCAGATCGTAGCCGGAAGCTTTCTGCTTGGCTACGCCAACGCCGATCACTGGGCGGTGGCAATTCCGGTGGCGGAGCAGCTTCCCGCGCTGTCCTTCGCCTTCCGCGACGACGTGCCGCGCCCCGCGCTGGTGCGGGCCGCGATCGAGGTCGTCGCCGCCACGCTGGCCGAGGGCCGGCCCCGGTAGCGCGGCCGCCCGCAGGGCAAGTCCGGTGCTAGTAAAGATCGCGCGGAAACATCATGAACACGACGTCCTCGACGCGCTGCCAGAAGCTGCGCGCCGGCTGGACCGTGAGCACGCGCCCGCCGGCCACCCAGCGGAGGTTTCCATCGTCACCGATCACGACGCGCCAGGCGTTCTCCGGCTGCATGTCGCGTTCCATGGAGGCGGCAAGCGCACCGGCGAGCGCGGGACTGTCGACCACCACGCCCATCTCGCTGTTGATGTCCCAGGAGCGCGGATCCAGGTTCATGGAACCGATGAACACGCGCTCGCGGTCGATGACCATGGCCTTCACGTGCAGGCCCATGAACCCGGCCTTCGTGGGCGGGGTGTCGGCAAGCAGGGGCTGGACGGCGGCGTCGGCCCGCATTTCGTGCAACTCCACGCCCGCTTCCAGCAGGGGCCGGCGCCATTGCTTGTAATGGCTGTTTACCGCCGGGACGTCGTGCGAGGCCAGCGAATTGGTCAGCATGCGAACGCGCACCCCTCGCTCCACCTGTTCGCGGGTGCGCCGCAGCGCACTCTCGCCGGGAATGATGTAGGCGTTGACGATCAGCACCTCGGTCTTCGCGCCGCCGAGCAGGTCGCGGATCGCCGCCGGCATGTGATGGTTCACGGCGTCCGGGTCCGGGGTGTCGGTGTGGACACGGCTCGCGCCCGGGTGCAGATCGCCATCCAGCGATGCCAGGGCGGCGGCCCAGTCTTCGCGCTCGATGGAAAAGCGGGCAAGCGCGGGCGCCGAAGCCAGCCGCTGGCGCAGTTCCGCGTGGGTCCGCTGCGGATCTCCCTGCGCCGCGGGCAGGCCGAGGGCGGTCACCGGAACGACCCAATCGCTGTTCCAGAAGCGGTCGAACACCTCCGAGGCCTGGCGCGCCACCGGCCCGACGCCGAGCACGTCCAGGTCGCGGAAGTTGAATTCCCCGGACAGGCCGAAGTACTCGTTGCCGACGTTGCGTCCGCCGATGATCGCCGCCCGGTTGTCGGCGACCAGCAGCTTGTTGTGCATCCGATGGTTGATGCGTTCCATGCGCTGCAGCATCTCGAAGGCCCGCCCGCCCAGTGGCCGCGAACGCCAGGCGTTGAACAGGCGGATCTCGATGTTCGGATGGGCGTCGACCGCGGCGGCCGCCGCATCGCGCAGCTTGGGATGGCTCGCATCCTCGAGAATCGTGGACAGGTCGTCGAGGATCAGGCGAACCCTGACGCCGCGGTCGGCGGCTTCGATCACGCGCTTCATCAGCAGATTGCCGCTCTCGTCGCCCCACCAGACGTAGTACTGGAGATCCAGGGAGTGCGCCGCCGAGTCGATCAGCGCAAGCCGCCAGCGCAGCCCATCCTCGTTCGCGTCGAGAAGGCGGAATCCCGACTGCGCCGGCCCCGCCCGCGCCTGCAGGCGCGCCTCCACGTCGGCGAGCGCGCCGCCGGATTGAGGCGCCAAGGCGTGACCCGGCGCTCCCCGGGGCAGTGTCTCCGGCAGCGTGGCGCATCCGGCCAGAGTCAGAGCCAGCAGGACGGCGAGAAGAAAGCGCAGCGACATCGTCATGAGTGCGGGTGCCCGGCGGTTCGGGAAAGACACGATGAATGCTGCGGCCTCGTGGCAGGCGGAGGTGGCAGCGTTGAGTCGCGGCGACGGCAGCACGGCTGCCCCGCGGCCAGGCCAGGTGCGTGCGCCCAGTATACCGTACGCGTTCTCCGCGCGGGACGCGGGGACGCGCCGGAGCGCACGATATAATGCCCTTCGACTGCCCCTGCGACCGCGCCGTGCCCGCCGTGCCCGCCGAGCCGGCAGACCGAAGACATGACGCCGCCGTCGAACCGTCCGGGTCGCCTCCGGGCGGAATCCGGGCGATGCGGCATCCGGCGCGTAAGGCGCCTTCCCTTTCCCATTTGGAAAAGTGACGCGCACACAATCTCCCGCTGCGACCGGGGCTGCCGCCCTGGCGCTGACTTTCGTGCTGGCCGGGTCCGCGGCGGGTTCGGCCAACGTCCGCGGCAATGCTGTCGCCCATGCCTCGCCCAAGGGTGTCGAGGAACGCTGCGTGATGCTTGCCCGCATGCCGGGCGCCGAATACCGGGAGCGCGACGTCGCGGAGGAGAAGTCGTTCTGCGCGATCGACCTGCACGGCCGCACCCATGCGCTGTGCCCCAAGCTGTTCAGCACCAGCCCCGGAACCCTGATCCACGACCTGGGCTCCGGCCCTTACGCAGGCAACCCGCCGGGCTTCGAGCGCGACATCTGCCCGCAGGGCCACATTGCCGTGAAGGAAGCGGCGGACGAGCCGCTTTCCTTCAAGATGTCGGTGAATACGCGCGAGACCAGCGCGACCTTTGCCAATTCATCGCTGATCTACTACCACTTCTCGCGCTATTTCGACTCGGCGGTTCACGTGCCCCCGGCCGTGTTCCGCAGCATGGACAAGGATGCCCATCTGGCGCGCGTTTCGGCCCGGGGCGAGTCCCTGTCCGCCGGCAAGCCGGCGCTCAGGATGAACCATGCCGCATGGGTCACGCTCGCCAAGGCGGAGCGGCAGCCGGCAAGCTACCAGCCTGCCGACGAGATCCTCACCCCGGACCGCAGGCAGGTCTATGGGGCATTGCTGCACCCGCGCGGGCGGCGCTACGGCGAGGAGGTCAACGGCTCCAGGAAATCGGGATGGGGCGACGGGCAGAGCCGCGACTTCCAGCAGACCCCGCCCTACGTCGCGCTGGCGACCGACCGGCCGCTGCGCCAGGCGATCGAGGAGGGGCTCGCGCGCGGGCACAAGGGCGCGGCCATCCCGGCGGATGTCCGCATGGAACAGATGGCCTTCTGGATGCGCGAGCTGATCGACATCACCCTGCTCGATTACCTGTTCAGCCAGCAGGACCGCATCGGCAACATCGATTACCTGAGCTACTGGTACTGGGTCGAAGGCGGCCAGGTGCGCCGCATGCCCGCCCGCGGCGGGCACCCGCCCGACGAGATCGCCCGCTTCTCGCCCAAGCTGCTGAAGCGTACCGAACTGGCCGACAACGATGCGGGCGTACGCACCAGTTACGTCAATTACACGAAGCGGACCGGCATGCTCGAACACATCCGGCATTATTCCGCGGGAACCTATCGCCGCCTGATCGCGCTGGACAAGGATCTGGGCGCGCGCGGGCCGCTGTACGACCACGTGCGCACGACCTTCGGGCTCAGCGACGCCGAGTTCGCGCAGATCGTCTCGAACACGCGCAGCGCCGCGGCGATCCTGCGCGAGACTTGCCGCACAGGCCGCCTGCGCTTCGACCTCGACTCGGAGGCCTTCCTTCGTGACGGGAAGTCGGCCGAGGTAAAGCTCGACTGCGACAATCCCTGACCCCACAGCGCGCCACAAGCCCCGATGACCGTAATTGCGCCTCCCACTCCGCTTCCGCGCGGTCCGCTCGACCGCTTCGTTCGCCTCTTCGCCGACGTCCGCGAGGGCGAGGGCGGGCAACTGATGCTGCTCACCTTCAACGTCTTCCTGATCCTGACCGCGTACTACCTGATGAAGCCGGTGCGGGAGGCGCTGATCCTCGCGCAGCCCGGAGGCGCGGAAATCAAGAGCTACTCCATGGCCCTGCAGGCGGTGCTGCTCGCGGTCATCGTTCCGGCCTACGGCGCGCTCGCGTCCCGGCTCTCGCGCCGGCGGCTGATCAACGTCGTCACCGGCCTGTTCATCGCCTGCCTGCCGGCCTTCTACTTCGCCGCCGAGGCAAAGCTCCCGGTCGGGATCCCGTTCTTCCTCTGGATCGGCGTCTTCAGCCTGATGGTGATCGCCCAGTTCTGGGCCTATGCAAACGACCTGTACACGCCCGAGGCCGGCAAGCGGCTGTTTGCGCTGGTCGCCTTCGGCGCCTCGTCGGGCGCGGTGTTCGGGGCCTTCGTCTCCGGACGGCTCATCGGCCCGCTCGGCGTGCATGCGATGCTGCTCGCCGCTGCCGGCGTGCTCGCGGCCAGCCTGATGCTGTTCAACTTCATCGACCTGCGCGCGGGCCCGGGTGCATCCGCACCCGGGCCCTCGAAGAAGCAGCCTGTCCCCGAAGCGCCGATCGGCGACGGGAACGCCTTCGCGCTGGTATTGAGAAACCGCTACCTCCTCCTGATTGCCGCGCTGATCTTCCTGCTGAACTGGGTGAACGCGACCGGGGAGTACATATTGTCGTCCATCGTCTCGCAGGCGGCGGAGGCCGACGTCGCCGCCGGCAGGCTGGCGCCGGAAAACGAGGGTGCGTTCATCGGCGCGTTCTACGCCGAGTATTTCCAGGTCGTGAACATCGCCGGGATGCTGCTCCAACTCTTCGTGGTCTCGCGCGTGGTGAAGTACCTGGGCGTGCACGTGGCGGTCTGCATCCTGCCGGCGGTCGCCTTCGGCAGCTACGCGGTCGCGGCGCTGATTCCCTCGCTCGCGGTCGTGCGCTGGGTGAAGACCGCCGAGAATTCGGTCGACTACTCGCTGCAGAACACGGTGGCGCAGATGCTCTACCTGCCGACCACGCGCGAGGAGAAGTACAAGGCGAAACAGGTGACCGACACGTTCGTCGTGCGCGCCGGCGATGTTCTTTCTTCGGCGACCGTGCTCGTCGGCACGGCGCTGCTCGCCTTTTCGGTTTCGCAGTTCGCCGTGGTGAACGCGGTACTGGTGATCGTCTGGTTCGCGGTCGCGTTAATTCTCGGTCGCGAGTTTCACCGCCGCGTGACCGTTGGACCGGGCGCTGCCACGTGACCGAAACCGCGCGGGCGGCCCGCCCGGCCCCCTTCGCCCGCCTGGCCCGGCTGGACCTGTCGACGAAGATCGTCGTCGGCCTGACGCTCGGCATCCTGGTCGGTCTGTTCTTCGGCGAGCCCGCAGCGGCGCTGCAACCGGTCGCCGACATCTACATCCGGCTGATGCAGATGACGGTCCTGCCGTATCTGGTGCTCACGCTGATCATCGGCCTGGGCCGCATGGAGGCGGCCCAGGCACGGCGGCTCGCCGTGCGCGGGACGCTTCTGCTCGTTGTTTTCTGGGCGCTGGCGCTGGCCCTCATCGGTGCGATGCCGCTCGCGTTCCCGAGCATGAAGAGCGCCGCCTTCTTCAGCAGCTCGCTGTTGGAGACCCGCCAACCGCTGGCGCTTCACGAGCTGTACGTGCCGTCGAACCCCTTCAACGCGCTGGCGAATGCGGTCGTCCCCGGGGTGGTGCTGTTCAGCTCCGCGGTCGGGGTCGCGCTCATCGGCATCGACAACAAGGCGACCCTGCTGGCCAACCTGCAGATCCTGGAGCAGGCGGTGGTCCGGGTGACCCGATTCGTGATCTCGCTGACGCCGATCGGCGTCTTCGCGATCGCGTCGGTGGCAGCCGGGACGATGGCACCGGAGACGCTGCAGCGGCTCGAGGTGTACTTCGTCAGTTTCGGCGTCGCCGCGCTGTTGCTGACTTTCGTCGTTCTGCCGCTCGCCGTGGCGGCGACGACCCCGTTCAGCTACCGGGAAGTCGTCGCCGTGTCGAAGGATGCGCTGCTCACCGCCTTCGTCGCCAACAGTGTCTTCATCGTCCTGCCGATCCTGGTCGAGCGGGCCAACGCGCTGATGGAGCGGCACCGGGTGCGCACCCCGGACGCGACCTCGACCGTCGAGGTGCTAGTGCCGATGGCCTTCACCTTCCCGAATGCGGGCAAGCTGCTGACCCTGCTGTTCGTGCCTTACGCGGCGTGGCTGACCGGCAGCCCGCTGGAGCCCGAGAGCTACGGCACGCTCTTCGGGGCGGGACTGTTCGCCTATTTCGCGAAGGCGCAGGTGGCGTTGCCCTTCCTGCTCGACCTGGTCGGCGTGCCGCAGGATCACTTCCAGCTCTACATTCCGACGACCATCCTCACCGGCAAATTCGACTCGATGGTGTCGGCCATGGCGCTGCTGGCCTTCTCCCTGATCGGCGCCGGGGCCATGACCGGTTTCCTGCGCATCTCGCCGGGTCGGATCCTGGTCGCCGCGGCGGTGGTCGCCGTTGCCACGTTCGGCGCGGTCGCCGGAACCCGCGCGCTGCTCGCGGCCACGATGGACACCGGTTACCACAAGGGCGAGATCGTCAAGCGGATGCACGCGGCGCGCACGAAGCCCCCTGCGATCGTCCACCGGGACCGTTCGGCGCTGCACCCGGACGACGCGCCTGGCCGTCCGGCGCTGGAACGCATCCGGGCGCGTGGCACGCTGCGCGTGGGCTACGACCCGCACCACCTTCCGTTCAGCTTCTTCAACGAGACCGGCGAGCTGGTCGGCTTCGACGTCGAACTCGCGCAGGAACTGGCCGAGGCGCTCGGTGTCAAGGCGGAATTCGTCCCGGTTGGTTGGCGCGAACTGCCAGAGATGCTGGCGGGCAAGGTGATCGACCTCATGCCCAGCGTCTGGTACCGACCCTACTGGTTCGCTTCGCTGCGCCTGTCGGAGCCTTATCTCATGGGAACGATGGCTCTGGTCGTGCGGGACGAGCAGCGACATGAGTTTGCCAGCGTGGCGGCGCTGCGCGGCAGCCGCGGTCTCAAGATCGGCGTGCCGCTCGACGCGAGCCAGGTCCGCGCCAGCACCGAGCGTTACTTCGGGGATGCCGAGGTCGAGTTCGTGCCGCTCGCATCCTCGACGCCCTTCTTCGAGGGCCGGCACCCGGAGCTCGATGCCTACCTCATGCCCGCCGAGAGCGGCGCGGCCGGGACCCTGCTGCATCCCGAGTTCAGCGTCGTCGTGCCGCAGCCGGATCCGGTAAAGATTCCATCGGCGTTCGGCCTGGCGCGGGACGCCTCGGACCTCGCAGAGGTGGTCAACGAGTGGATCGTCTTCGCCAGGAGCGAGGGCGCGATCCAGCGCGCCTACGACTATTGGGTGCTCGGCAAGGGCGCCGAGGAGAAGCGAAGGCGCTGGTCGGTCCTGCATGACGTGCTCGGCTGGGAACGCTGATGCCACGCCCTTCACGCACATGACCCTTGCACCATAGACAGATAAGGAGCCCCATGATCCGCTCGCCACTTTGCATGGCAGGGAAGGCAATAGCCTGCGCGCTCCTCGCATTTGGGCTGGCCGGCGCGGTTGCCGCGGCCCCGGGCGGCGCCACGCAAGCCGACGTCACCGGCCAGTACCGGACGTGGATCGCGGACATGAAGGAGAATCCGCGCGGTCCGTTTTCGTCGATCAAGTGGTTCTGCAGGGATGGCCGCGTGCTGCCGCCGAAGGACTACGCTTGCGCCAGGAAGGGCGAAGGCTGGCAGCACGGCGAATGGAACGAACGGACCCAGAAACTGCGCTCGCAGGGATACAGGGTGGCTACCCTTCTGGCCGGAATGGACGCGACCAAGGCGATCGCGTCGCCGGACTTCCCGGATGCCTATGCGCAACTGCTGGTCGAGAAATTCCTGTTCGCGGCCGACGGCGGCTGGATCCTGCGCAAGGCCCAGTTCTACCGCGGCGCGATCCAGGAAGAGGACGAGCGCGAGGCGGCGCGGAACCTGTTGACTGCGATGGCCGGACGCGACGAATGGATCGGCCTGCGCTACCCGGCGCTGCGGGCGGGCGCCCGGATGCTGCCCCACGGCGCGGACACGGCCTCGGCGCAGAAGGTGCGCAACATGGCGGCCGCCCTGGCCGCCAGGAACCCGGAATTCCAGAAGCTCCGGGTGAAGATCCATGGCTCGCCGGATGCCGCCGATGCGGCAGCCGTGCGCGAGTTCGGCTCCAAGGTCGCAGATCCGGCGTTCAAGCGCGAGGCCGAGGCGCTCGCGGCCGAGATCGACCGGGTCTACGCGCCGCGGCCGCTCGGCGAGGTGCTCGGCGAGAGTGCACGCAGCTTCTCCGCCGCACCGTCCCTGCAGACGCTGCTGATCGACGCCCGGGAAGCGATCGCGCGGGATAGCGGCGCCGCGTCCCGCTACACGACCACCGCGAGCCTGCTGGCAAACGTGCGCGACGCGCTGCCCAAGGTCAATTCGCCCGCCGCGCGGCTGCGGCTGCTCGACCTCTCGCTGGCCGTCGAGGCGGAGAACTTCCGCGCCTCGGCCGAACTGCGCCGCGCGAATGCCAAGTCATCTCGCGCCAGTGAAGTGCAGATACTGTCCTCCGGAGTCGACGCGGCCTACGGCACTGGCCAGCTCAATCGGCGCGAGCGGGCGGAACTGCACAATGCCTTCCAGAAGCTCGCGGCCGATCAACTTCCGCTCGCGGACTATCTGAAAGAACTGCGCTACCTGGGCCTGGTCCCGGGATGGGGCACGCAGGGTCTGCGCCTGCACTTCGGCGAGGCGATGGAAAAGCTGGGCGAGATCGAACCGCTCGCCGAGCTTTTCGTTCAGGACCAGCTCCGCGGCAGCCCCCTGCTCTTCTTTTCGCAGGTTCTCGACGCCCTGACGCGCGACGCGAACCGGCTGGCCGGCGTCCAGCACAGGCTCCTCGGCAGGGACATCGGAACCGGCTTCAACGCGCTGAACCCCGGGCTGGCACGCGGCATCCTGCGCGCTGCGCCTGACATGAAGCGCGTGGGCGAGTTCCGGGCAGACGGCATCTACGTTTTGCCCGAGTCCGTGGCCGACCTGCCGCCCCTGGCGGGGATCCTGACCGCCGGTGCCGGCAATCCGCTCTCCCACGTGCAACTGCTCGCACGCAACCTGGGCATCCCGAACGTCGCAGTGGACGAGTCGCTGTTGCCGGAACTGCGGCGCAACGACGGCAAGCGCATCGTGCTGGCCGTCAGCCCGGCCGGCCTGGTGGAGATCAACGAGGACGGACCGCGCTGGGACGCCGTTTTCGGCGTTGAACGCAAGCCCGAGCAGAACATCATGTTCGAGCCCGACCTGAAGAAGCTCGACCTGTCGAAGCGCGAGTTCGTCAGCCTGGAACAGCTCCGGGCGAGCGACTCGGGGCGCATCGTCGGACCGAAGGCGGCCAAGCTCGGCGAGCTGAAGTCGCATTTCCCCGACCGCGTCGCGCCGGGCGTCGGACTCCCCTTCGGGCTGTACCGGGCGACCGTACTCGACAGGCCGTACCGGAGTTCCGGCAAGACGGTATACGAATGGATGGTGGAGAGCTTTCGCCGCCTCGAGGCTCTGCCCGCGGGCTCCCGCGAAGCGGCGGAGTTCGCGGAAAAGCTGCGCGCCGAGATCTATTCGATCATCATCAACACCGATCCCGGGCCGAAGTTCCGGGAAGGGCTGCGCGCCGCCATGGCGAGGGAGTTCGGCGCGGATTTCAGCGGTGGCGTGTTCGTGCGCTCGGATACAAACGTCGAGGACCTTCCCGGGTTCACCGGAGCCGGCCTCAACCTGACGCTGTTCAATATCGTCGGATTCGACAACCTCGCGAAGGCCATACTGGAGGTCTGGGCCTCTCCGTACACGCCGCGCGCCTGGGCGTGGCGGCAGTCGCACATGAAGGGCCCGGAGCATGTCTACCCGGCGGTGCTGCTGCTGAAGACGGTGCCCTCCGACATTTCCGGCGTCATGATCACCCAGGACGTGGACACCGGCGACCAGGGCGTGCTGTCGGTCGCCGTGAACGAAGGGGTGGGCGGCGCCGTCGAAGGGCAGGCAGCCGAGTCCGTCCGCATCGGCCGCAAGAGCGGCGCGATGCGCCTGATGGCCAGCGCCACCGCCCCGCGGCGGATGGCGCCGCAACCAGGCGGCGGCATCGCCAAGCTGCCGGTCTCGGGGCGGGACACCCTGCTCACGCCCGCGGAGGCGAAGCAGCTTATCGCCTTCGCCGACGAGATCCCGGCGAGGTTCCCGCAGCGGGGCGAGGACGGCAAGCCGGTGGCGGCCGACGTGGAGTTCGCCTTCGTGGACGGCAGGCTGTGGCTGCTGCAGATCCGGCCCTTCAATGAGAGCCGCCAGGCGCGGGGGACGGGCTATCTCATCCAGATGGACAAGGCGCTGGAAGCCAACATGAACCGTACCGTCAACATGCGGGAGACCATGCAATGACCGATCCGCGCATTCTGCTCGTTTTCGCGGCCTGCGCGCTCGGCGCGCTCGATGCCCGGGCGTATCCGCTCGATGGATACGGGGAGACCAGCATCCGGCGCCTGGAGGGAAGCCGCCTCGCCAACGAGGGCGCGGTCAAGGATGTCAAGCAGCCGCCCGGCGCGCTGCTCGGGCTGAAGGACGTCGATCTGCGCCTGCTCGGCCAGACCTTCGATCTGCCCGCGCCCGATCCCGAGTTCACCCGGCAGGTCAACGGCATCCTCACCGGCAGCATGGATGCGTACGGACTGGCGGTGCTCGACCTCACCGATCCGTCGAAGCCCCGCTATGCCGAGCACCGCGGGGACCACCGGCAGAACGTCGGCAGCGTCGGCAAGCTCATCGTGGCGCTGTCGCTGTTCCAGGCGCTTGCCGATCTCCATCCGAACGACATCGAGGCGCGCAGGCGGGTGTTGCGCAACACCGTGGTCACCGCCGACGGTTTCTCCCAGTTCGACCACCACACGGTGCGCATCTTCGACCCGAAGACCCGGACGCTCGCCCGCCGCCCGGTGCAGGTCGGCGACCGGGCGACGCTCTACGAGTGGCTGGACTGGATGCTCTCTCCAAGCTCGAATTCCGCCGCCGGAATGGTGATGCGCGAGACCATGCTCATCCGGAAGTTCGGCGCCGCCTACCCGCCCTCGGAGACCGAGATCAGGCGGTTCTTCGACGAGACGCCCAAGTCGGAACTCACCGCCCTGTTCGAGAAGTCGTTCTACGAGCCGGTGAAACGCAACGGGCTCGACCTGGAGATGCTGCGCCAGGGCAGCTTCTTCACCGCCACCGGCAAGAAGAAGGTTCCCGGGCCGGGCGACAGCTACGGCAGCGCGCGTGAACTGATGCGCTACCTCCTGCGCATGGAGCAGGGGCGGCTGGTGGACGAGTTCTCCAGCCGCGAGATCAAGCGCCTCATCTACGTGACCGAGCGGCGCATCCGCTACGCCTCCTCGCCCGCGCTCGCCGACGCGGCGGTCTATTTCAAGTCGGGATCGCTGTTCGAGTGCGCCAAGGAGCCCGGCTTCGCCTGCAAGCCCTACGCGGGCAATGTGAAGAACTACATGAACTCGGTGGCCATCATCGAGTCCCCGGCGGGCAGCCGGCAGCTTTACTACATGAGCACGCTGGTCACGAACATCCTGCGCAAGAACTCGGCCGCCGAGCACCAGGCGCTCGCAACGCGGCTGCATCAGGTTCTCGGAAATACCCACGGCCCCCGGTGAGCCGGCTCTTCAACCAGCATCGGCGCCATGCTGATCTCGCCGCCGATGGGGCCGCCCCGCCTTCGCTTTCATCCCAGCAGGAACGATGAAAAGCCTGCGCCTGCTGCGCGGCCGGTCTCTTGCGGCCGCGGTCATCCTCTTGTCCGGGTAGATTCTCGCGGGTTACGAAGCGCCGGCGGACAAGGCTGTCGTGCCGTAGCAGTCGCAGCCGCGCGATCTACTTCCGCATGGGCAGGCCGATCGGGGCCGACACCAGCCAGGCGGACGGCTACGGCGAATTCCGAGCGACCAAGGACGACGATCTGCACCGGATCCGCGTGGGCGAGGAACGCTACGAGATTCCGGACGCGGTGGTGCTGGGCGGCTGACGGCCTTGGATGCGCCTGCCCACGGCGCCGCTTCGCCGGACGGCCCGGCACGAAGCCGCAGTCCTTGCTTCGAGACCGGCCGCGGACCGGTCGTCGAGGAGCGTGCCCGGGACCCTCAGCCGCCCGCGGCGGCGGACCCCAGCGGCGTGACGACGAGGCCGTGCATCCGCGCGCCTAGACGCTCGAGCCATTCGCCGCCCTGGGGATGATCGGCAATCGCGACCATGATGTAGCGATGGCCGGCGTATTCGACCAGCGCGCTGTCCGCGTGGCAGTCCTTCCAGGTGCCGGACTTGCGAAAGACCTGCGCGCCGGAAATGCCATCCAGCGCCTTGACGAACTTGTGATGGATGCCGGGATTGGACAGGGCCTCCTTCATCACCGCATTCATGCGCGGGTTGAGCAGCGTGTCAGTCGCGAGTAGGTAGTACAGCCGGGCGACCTGAAAGGCGGTCGCGGCATGCGAAAGATTGCGCAACGGGTCGCGCCTGTAGGCAGCTTCCTTGCCGTACGCCTTGCCGACCCAGAGTCCGCCAGCGCCCTGCGGGTCGTAGAACCTGTACGGATCGGACTGCAGGATCTCGATCAGCCTTTCGCCGCCTACCCAGTTCAGCACGCGCGATGCATCTTCATTGCTGGAGTACCGGATCATCCGGGTCATCGCGCCGACGGTCTCGTCGTTGATCGGCAGGCGCCCGCGCTCCGCCTCGACGAGCGCACCGAACAGGATGGCGATCTTCGGCAGGCTCGCCGCGTACATCAGGGTGTCGCCGTTGAGCATCGCCAGGCGCGGTGCATCGGCCACCGTCATGTCCAGCAGCGCGACCGAGAGCCGTTCCGCCTTGACCTGGGTTTCGAGACCGAGATCGCGGGCGATGCGCTCGAGCCCGGACTGGAGCGCGGGGTCGCGGGCCTCGCGCAGTTCCGCAGCGCGCCGCGGTTCGGCGTGCGCGGCGAATGACAGCAGCAGAGCCGCGCCTGCAACGGCGAGGCGGCAGGCCGCCCGCAGGGTCATGGCTGGATCTCTCGCATCATCGCGACAGCTTGGCGTGCACGTGGTAAAGCCGCGAAAGCTACGCGTGAAGCGTTAGAGCCGTCAACCCAATGGCGCTCGCCCCCGAGATTCGAGGTGACGAACCGTCCGTACGCCGCGCTCCGGGTCAGTGCATCGCGGCGGCGCGCTCCCGGATGGCCGGCGCGGTAGAGGTGGCGCCCGCAAGGTCGTCGCGCACCAGGGTTGCCCATCTCGACGCGACGCGGGCAGGCAGGGACTGGCGCAAGACGATCTGCGTGAAGTCCGGATCCCGATAGGCTTCGACGCGAATCCCGCCGCCGCCATCGAAGTCGATCACCGTGAGGGTGCGCGGCGGACGCCGGTCCGTCCCGAGAAGCGGCCGCGGCGCGGCTCCCAGACACCCCTGGCTCACATAGCGCACGCCGTCCTTGTAGCCGGGAAAGTAGGAATGATGATGGCCGGAAAGATGGAGATCGACCTTGCCGCGTTGCAGGATGCGCTCCAGTTCGTGGTCGCCGAGGAAATCCGCCTCGCGTCCGACCGCGAACGGCCACAGCGGCACATGGCTGAACACCACCCGCTGCCGGAACCGCGGCCCCTGTGTCTCCAGCAGCGACTCAAGCCAGGCCTTCTCGCTGTGGGAGAGATGGCCGACATGGGTGGCGTCGAGCGAGACGAACAGCACCTCGCCGGCCCGGAAGGCGTAGTGGAAGGGATAATGGGTTGCATCGATGAATTCGACCGCCGGCTTGCGAGTTTGCCATTGCTCGCGATAGATCTCGCGCTCGAGCCTGAAGCGCTCGCCGCTCGATGCATCGTGGTTGCCCGGCGTCACCGCCAGCGGCAGGCCCGCCTTGGCGAGCGGATCGGTGACGTGCTCGTGGAAGGCATGCCACATCGCTTCGACCCCCGCCCGCTCCAGCGGCGGCGCGAGGCGCTGACCGGCCACCATGTCGCCGGTGCTGATCACCAGATCGGGCCGGAGCGCGACGACACGCTCGACGGCCGTGCTTACGTACGGCGAGTAGCGCACCGAGCCGTAGCTCTCGTTGAGATCGGAGATCACGACCACGCGCGTCGCACCGCGCCCCTCGGCCGGCTGGCCGCGGGCCGTGGCTGCCCAGGACGCAAGCATCAGCGCCGCTAGCAACCAGACGGCCGGGGCGGATCTCGATCCACCCGGACTCCCGCGACGACAGCCGACCACGCGGAGATGCCGCGCACCGGTCAGCAATGCGTCCCATCCGCTGGCCTGTCGTCGGAATGTCATCCGTCAATGCTCCACTGTGGGCTGAAAGCCGATGTCTCGGGACGACTGCACGTCCATGTTCGGTCGGGTATAGCGGCGGAAATTCGTCGATGCCGCGAAGGTGAAGATCTTTCCCTTCACGAAGACCTTCGTCGGCTTTCCAGCCCCGGCATCGGCCGGAAAGGTCCGGAGAAGTTCATCTCGCCCGGGATCGTTCGGCACATGAACCGCAAGCGAACGTTCCGCCTCGTCATCTTTCCGGGCCTGGATTCCGGATCGGGCAAGACCGCCTGTGCCAATCGACGACAACGGAGTTTACCTGCCGGCCTGCTCGCCACACCCGACCAGGAGCGAAAGGATGGCAAGCATTATCGGCCTGAAGCGTTCAGTCATCCCGCGACACCCACGACGATCCGGTCTTTGTCCGTTCATGCTTGGCATGTGCGCAGTGCCAATGTATCGTTACGGGCATTTTGCCACCGGGATTCTCCCGCGACCGACACCCGCGGTTCACAACCTTCGACGGGCGAATCAAGGCGCCGCCGTTACCGGCGCGCCGTTTCGAGAGAGAAAGACCATGAAACCGGAACTTCGACGAATTCATGCTGCTGCCCTCTGCGTGGCGGCGGGCCTGTCCGCGGGTACGGCCCGCGCCGGCGAGCAGTTCACCGACCTGCGTTCGGACGGAAACTACCGCTCGTACAGCCTTCCCGAAGGCACGAAAGAGGTGGAGCTGAGCGAACAACTGGCCGGGCATTGCCGCTTCAACCGCACCTGGGGCTATGACCTAAGCAACCGCGAGCTGTGGGTGAATGGCGGCTGCTCCGGCCGTTTCAAGGTCGTGACCGACGACAGCCCCTTGAACACCGGAGGGTCGAATGTTGCCGTCGGGATCGCCGCCGCAGCCGCGATAGCCGGCATCGCCATCCTCGCGAGCCGTAATCACGGGGATGACGGCGACAAGCGCGGCGACGACCATGGCTTTGTCGGCGGAAACGACGACGCCTACCAGGACAGCGGCTACCGCAACGAGGGCTACGGCGCGTCTGGGCGAAACGGCAATCCGATCCGAGGGCTGGGCGGATATTGCCTGGACATCGAGGGCGGGGTGCGGGCCGGTTCCAAGGCGATCCTCTTCCGTTGCACCGGCGGCCCGAATCAACGGTTCTACTGGGGACGCGGCGGAGAGTTGCGGGTGGGCGGCTTGTGCCTCGATGTGGAGGAGGCGAGCCGGAGCGACGGCGCGCGCGCGATCGCCTGGCGGTGCAACGGCCAGCGCAACCAGAAATGGCGCGTCTCGGGCGGCGAAATCCGCAGCGCGATGTCCGGCAAGTGCCTGGACGTCCTCGAAGGCAGGAGCAGGTCCGGCCAGCCGGTCATACTGTGGGAATGCAACGGCCAGCGCAATCAGCGCTGGTCCTGGTGAGGACCAACCATGAAAAGCACGCTCATCGCCATCGCCGCGGGGCTGAGTCTGGCAGGCGCAGCCGGGGCGCAGACCTCCCCGCAACCCTCGGCGTCTGCCGCCCGGCAGGCTTTCGAGGTCGCCGACCTGGACCACGACGGGTACGTCAGTCTGGCCGAGTTCCACAAGGACGTGTTGCAAAGCTGGCGGGCGCTGGACGCGGACGGTGACGGCTACATCACCCGCGACGAGGTGCATCGGCTGCCCCAGCACGGTCCCGGACTCTACAGGAGTCTGCAGCGCGCCGACCGGAACGGCGACGGCAAGCTGTCGTTCAAGGAAGTGGTGGATGCCCGGATGGACTACTTCGATCATGCCGACACCAACGCGGACGATTTGCTCTCGCTTGCGGAGGTGATGGCCTACCGGCAACGAAACGCGGGCGACACTGCAACGCGACGCTGATCCGCCTGCCCGGTCAAGGGGAACGCATCGCGCGCGGCGCCAGCCTGGCCCGGCTGCCGGAGGCGGCCGCGCTGCGGGTGGACCAGCCGGGCAGGCCGGCGCGCTGGTTCACGCTGCTCAGGAACACCGGGCACAGCAACGTCTCGCACGTGTTCGCCCAAGGCCAGGAGATCCTGCCCGGCGAGAACACGCTCACCGTGGTTCCGGGCTTCGTCGGCGCCTACCCGAACGCGCTCTACGCGGTGCAGCGCGAAGGGCTCGCAGCCGTCACCGCGGCGGTCGGCGCCCGGGCCTCGACCGACCTGCGATCGTTACAATCCCCATCTTTACGCAACCCAGGGAGTCCCCCGTGAGCAAGAAGATCGTCTTGAAGGCAGGCGAAGCCACCGTCTACACACCCGGCAAGGACGTCACCGCCGCCATGCCCGAGCTCGTCATCGGCGCCGTGGACGGCCCGGTCGGCACCGCCTTCGCCAGCATGATGGCGCAGAGCAAGGGCCACACCGCGATGTTCGCCATCCGCGACCTCAACCAAATGGTGCGACCGGCGACCATCATGGTGCCCAAGGTCACGCTCAAGGACGCTTTCACCATCGAACTCTTCGGCGGCGTGGTGCAGGCGGCTACCGCCGACGCGGTGCTCGACTGCGTCATCGAGAACATCATTCCGCGCGACCAGGTCAATGACCTGTGCGTCGTCAGCCTGGTCTGGATCGATCCCGGCGTCGTCAAGGAAGGCCCGGCGCTGGACAAGGCCGACATGTACCGCAACAACTACGAGGCCACCAAGCTCGCGATCAAGCGCGCCCTCAACGACGAACCCGGCATCGAAGAGTTGATCAGGAACCGCCACACCATCAAGCACTGCATGTGGGAAGAGAGCTGGGACAAGTAGCCCGCACGCAGCGCCACGACCTCCGGGCGGCATCAGGGCCACGGGCCGGGAAGGCGTGGAGGATCCGCTCCCTCACCGGACTACGATTGGCTCGGACACGGTATCTGCTTCCGGCGAGGGAATACCCAGCGGGCGCCGGATTGGGCACGCACGCGACAGGCGGCCGGGCGCATTGACGCGCCTGTCGTGCTTCGGGTGGAGGCCCGGAAGAAGCTTGGCGGAGCAGACTCGGCCCCTGCGGGTGCAAACGCCGGAACGCACTGGCGGCTGCGAAGCCGTCCGCGGCCGCAAACCCAGCCTGCCGATCGCCGACCGGCTATACTGATCCGCGTCTTGGATCGAGCAGGGAGACGGCATGCCAACGAGAGTATTTTTGGTACGGCACGGCGCAACATCGCTTACCGCCGAAGACCGGTTCGCCGGCTCGTCCGATGTCCCGCTGTCGGAGCAGGGCCGCACGCAGGTGGCCAGCCTGGCGGAGCGCCTCAAAGGGGAGCGCATCGAGGCGGTCTATGCCAGCCCCTTGCAGCGGACCATGGAAACCGCCCGCATCCTGGCCGGCGCCCACGCCTTGCAGCCCATGGCCGAGCCGGCCCTGCGCGAGATCGACTACGGTCACTGGGAGGGTCGCAGCCGCTCGGAGGTCGAACGGGATTTCCGGACCGAATACGCCATCTGGGAGGAAGATCCGTTCACCATCGCGCCGGCCGGCGGCGAGTCCGGGGTCAATGTCCTGAACCGCATCCTTCCGGTGATGCGGCGCATCGTCGAGCAGCACCGCCATCGCACCGTGCTCGTCGTGTCCCACAAGGGCACCAACCGCCTGCTGATCAGCAGCCTACTGGGATTCGACATGCGCGGCTACCGAGACCGTCTGGACCAGAGCCCGGCGGCGTTGAACATACTCGACTTCATGAGCGAGGTTCGCCCCCGCCTGCGCCTGTTCAACGACGTTTCCCACTACGAGGGAATTCCCGAACGCATACTCAGCGAGCGCCTTTCGCGCTGGTGGGGGCCGAGCGGGCAAGCCTCGCAAGCCTGATCCGGAACCCAGCGCGCGCCGGGGCGACGGTCCTCCGCGCGCAGGGTGAGCGCGCGGTTGCGCCGTCTCGATCCATGGAAGACCGCACGCCCTCCCCACCACCGACCGGACACGAAGCAGGCAGCGGACCACGCGAGCCCGCGCGACGCGCTGCGCCTTGGTGGTACCAATGGAAGTTCATGCTGCCCCTGTGGACCGCGGTCGGGGTCTTCGTATGGCTGGGATTGCACTATCAAGTCGATGCCTTGTTGATCGCCGGCGGCGTGTTTATCGTCGGCCTGCTGTCGAATGCGTTCGCGTGGCTCGTGGGCGTCATCGCCCTGATACCGCTGGTCGGCCCGTTGATCGCCAAGGTCCTCTCCGTGGGCTTCGTCTGGCTGCTCAACGCCATCGGCTACCTCGTGTCGCTGATCGCGATCCGGCGCGGCTATACGAAAGATGTGCTGACCTACCGTGGCCTGACGATCGCGATGATCGTCGGGATCGTGATCGGTTACGTGGTGTGCAAGCTGCTCTGAGCGCGTCGCCTCCTTCCACCTCATAGAGGAATGGCCGAATGCAGGGCGTGGAATCCGGCAAGGTCTACTACTGGAGCCGCAGGGCTGAGGACCTGCTGGCCGAACTGGGCTCGCGCCCGGAGGGACTGAGCACGCAGGACGCGGCCGCACGGCTGCTGCGCCACGGGCCGAACACAGTCGAGGACCAGCGCCAACCGACCTGGCCCGCCCTGCTGATGCGCCAGTTCGAGAGCCCGCTTGTACTGATCCTGGTCTTCGGCGCCGGCATCTCGCTGTGGGTGCGCGACTGGGTGGATGCGGCAATCATCCTCACGATCATTCTGGGCAGCGCCGTGCTCGGCTTCGCCCAGGAGTTTCGCGCCTCGGTCGCAATCACGGCCCTGCGTCGCCGCCTGGCGCTGACCGTGGAAGCGCTGCGCGACGGACGCGTCACCACGATTCCAGCGAGCGACGTCGTCCCTGGCGACGTCATCCGCCTGGCTGCCGGTAGCATGGTCCCGGCCGACGGGGTGATCCTCGAGGCGGTCGACTTCCTCGTCACCGAAGCGAGCCTGACCGGCGAGTCCTTCCCGGTAGAGAAGCGGGCCGGCGTCGTCGCGGAGGACGCGCCGCTAGCGCACCGCCTGAACTCGGCGTTCCTGGGCACCTCGGTGCGCAGCGGGACGGCCACTGTGCTGGTGGTGAAAACCGGACGCGAAACCGAATTCGGCGGCGTCGCACGGCGGCTGAAGGCGCGGCCGCCGGAAACGCAGTTCGCTCGGGGCGTACGACAGTTCGGCTACCTGCTCGTGCGCATCATGATCGTCATGGTCGTCTTCGTGCTGATGGTCAATCACGCACTCGGGCGGCCGGCGATCGAATCCCTGCTATACGCCGTGGCGCTCGCGGTCGGCATCTCGCCCGAACTGCTGCCCGCAATCGTGAGTGTCACGCTGTCGCATGGCGCCCGCGCGCTGGCACGCCGCGGCGTGATCGTGCGCCGCCTCGAAGCCATCGAGAACCTCGGCAGCATGGACGTGCTGTGCACCGACAAGACCGGTACCCTGACCGAAGGCGTGATCAACCTGGTGGGTGCGGTCGACCCCGTCGGGGCCGACTCGGCATCGGTGCGCCGCCTCGGCTGGCTGAATGCCGCGCTCGAAACCGGCATCCCGAATCCGCTCGATGCCGCGATCGTCGCGAGCGGCAGACGCGACGGCCTGACCATCGACGATTGCACCAAGATCGACGAGATCCCGTATGACTTCATGCGAAAACGGCTGACCATCGTACTCGCCCAGCGCGGTGATGAACCCGACCGGCACCGCATTGTCACGAAGGGGGCGTACACGCGTATCCTCGACGTGTGCACCAGCGTACTAATCGACGGCAGCGAACAGCCGCTTGACGATGCACAGCGCGCCCGAACGGACGCCTATTTCCGCCGTTGCGGCGAACAGGGCTACCGCGTGCTGGCCGTGGCAACCCGGCAGGTACGGGCCCGGGCCAGCTACGCGCACGATGACGAGAAGTCGATGTGCCTTGTCGGCTTCCTGCTGTTCTCCGACCCGCCGAAGGCTGATGCGGGACGCGCCATCCGAGACCTTGCCAGGCTGGGCTGCCGTACCAAGGTCATCAGCGGGGACAACCGCTACGTCACCGCCCATCTCGCCGGCGGGATCGGTCTCGATCCTGCCGCCCTGCTCACCGGCGAGCAGATCGCGCGGCTCAGTGATGAATCGCTGTGGCATCTGGCCGAACGCACCGACCTGTTCGTCGAAGTCGATCCGCAACAGAAGGAACGCATCGTTCGTGCCCTGCAACGTACCGGCCATGCTGTCGGCTACCTGGGCGACGGGATCAACGACGCGGCCGCACTTCATGCCGCCGACGTCGGCATCTCGGTCGAAGGGGCGGTCGATGTGGCACGCGACAGCGCGGACGTCGTACTGCTGCGCAGAGATCTCGACGTGCTTCGCACTGGCGTCGAAGATGGCCGCCGCACCTTCGCCAACACGCTCAAGTACATCTCGATCACGACGAGCGCGAATTTCGGGAACATGGTGAGCATGGCGCTCGCCACACCCCTGTTGCCTTTCCTGCCGCTCGCCGCCAAGCAGATCCTGCTCAACAATTTCCTGTCCGACCTGCCGTCCATGGCGATATCCACGGACCGCGTCGATCGCGACCACATCACCCATGTACAGCGCTGGAACATCAGCGAAGTCCGGCGCTTCATGATCGTGTTCGGGCTCATCAGCAGCTTGTTCGACCTGCTGACCTTCTTCGTCCTGCTGAAGTTCTTCGATGCTGACGAGGCCACGTTTCAGACCGCATGGTTCGTCGTGTCACTGCTGACCGAACTCGCTGTCCTGCTCGTGCTACGCACCGAAAGGCCCGTGTTGCGCAGTGCGCCGGGCGGTCTGTTGCTGTGGGCAACCATGGGGGTCGCGGCGATCGCGGTCGTACTGCCCTATATCGAGCCGCTTGCGTCGGCATTCGCATTCGTGCCGCTGCCGGCACCACTGCTCCTGCTGCTGCTCCTCATCGTCCTGTGCTACATCGTAAGCACGGAAATCGGCAAGGTTCTCTTCTTCCGACCCCGCAGAGTTCGAGCCGCTGGCACAGGTCGCTGATTCCCGGATGCCCGGTCGCCGGCTACTTCTTGCCCTTGAGTGCGTAGCTCACCTTCTTGTCGTTGAACGCCACCTGCTTCAGTCGCACGAGTTCCGCGATCACGCCCTGCACGGTGGCGCTCGACGTCTTGCCTCCGAGCAAGCACAGGATGTGGCGCTCCAGCGTCACGCGTTTGGCCGGCCGGTTCTTCGGATGCGTGCGCAGATGCTCGATCACCGTATCGAGGACCTCCGCCGCCGGCTTCTTGGCCGGCGTCTGTTTCTTCGGTACGGCCACGACCGAAGGGACGGGCGGTTTCTCGTCTGGATTGTTCTCGTGCGGGGCGTTGCTCGCGCCGGATGCTGGCGTTTCAGTGGGCTCGCTCTGCCGTGCAGGCGGCGCGCTTCCGGCGGCATGCCGATCGGGCTCGACGATCGCTGGAATCGGGGCGGGCTCGATTTCTTCGGAGCCGGCACCCAGCGCATCCCGGATCGTGACCACCTGTTGCGCCGAATAGCCCAACGAGCGGACGTGGGCGAGCAGCGGATCGAAATCGCGATCCTTGGACACCACGACGAAGCGTGCCGCCCTTCCGTCAGAGTGGTGTTTTTCGAGCAAGCGGCCGATGGTGAAGGCCACGTGGAAATCCAGGGCATTCTTGCCGTGGCGTTCGCTCTGGACGTATTCGACCCTGTCGCCCAGGGGCTGCAGCGCCTTGACGACCTCGATGTCCAGTTTGTTCTGATGCGGCCCGTGGAAGAGCTTCACGCGGTAGTGAGGCTCGCACAACAGACCAAGATCGCGCGGCTGCACGTTCTCGAAGTCCACCAGGATGTAGGTCAGTTCCATCGAGACGATCAGCCGGCCGAGGTTTCGGAGGACGTGCCGCCCAGATCCCCCGCGATCAACCGGAACTGCTCCAGCGCCGCCTCCAGGTCGTCGACGATCTCCTGGGCGATCACTTCCGGCGGCGGCAGGTTGTCGGAATCCGCAAGGCTGTCGTCCTTGAGCCAGAAGATGTCCAGGCTCGCCTTGTCGCGGGCCACCAGCTCGTCGTACTCGTAGGCGCGCCAGCGCCCGGTCGGTCCCAACTCGCCAGCCCCCACTCCCCTCGCGGGAGAGGGTCGGGGAGAGGGGTTCGGCTCTGCGCTCCACGTGGGCGCCCGGTCATGCCGGTTGGCCGGATTGAACAACGCCACGAACTCGTCCAGGTCCGCGCGCTTCAGAGGGTTGGTCTTGAGCGTGAAGTGCCTGTTCGTGCGCAGGTCGTAGATCCAGAGCTTCTTGGTCCACGGCGTCTCGCTGGCCGGCTTCTTGTCGAAGAAGATCACGTTGGCCTTGACGCCCTGCGCGTAGAACAGGCCGGTGGGCAGGCGCAACAGGGTGTGCACGTCGCACTCGTGCATCAGCTTGCGGCGGATGGTCTCGCCGGCGCCGCCTTCGAACAGCACGTTGTCGGGCACCACCACCGCGGCGCGGCCGTGGGGCTTGAGCAGCGTCTTGATGTGCTGCACGAAGTTGAGCTGCTTGTTGCTGGTGGTGGCCCAGAAGTCGTCGCGCTCGACGATGTCTTTCTCGGTGGAGGTCTTGCCGTCCTCGCCGACGATCATCGTGCTGCTCTTCTTGCCGAAGGGCGGATTGGCCAGCACCACGTCGAAGCGCTCGCCTGGGTCGGCCGCCAGCGCGTCGGCCACGCGCACGGGGACGCTCTTCTCCGAGCCGATGCCGTGCAGCATCAGGTTCATCGCGCACACGCGCGCGGTGGCTTGCACCAGCTCCCAGCCGCGGAAGGCGCCTTCCTTGAGGTGGCGCTTCTCGTCGCGGGTGAGATTGGGGTAGTGCTGCGTGAGGTACTGGTGCGCGGTGAAGAGAAAACCCCCGGTGCCGCAGGCCGGGTCGCAGATCAGCTCGCCGGGCCTGGGCGCGATGCAGTCCACCAGCGCCTGGATCAGCGCGCGCGGCGTGAAGTACTGGCCGGCGCCGCTCTTCGTGTCCTGCGCGTTCTTCTCCAGCAGGCCCTCGTAGGCGTCGCCCTTGACGTCGGCGCCCATCGTGACCCACGTTTCGGCGTCGATCAGGTCCACGATCACGCGCCGCAGCTTGGCCGGGTCCTGGAACTTGTTCTGCGCCTTGCCGAAGATCAGCGCCAGCGTGCCCGGCTGCTTGCCCAGCTCTTCCAGCGTGTGGCGGTAGTGGTCGAACAGCGCGTCGCCGTCCTTGGCGAGCAGCGCGGGCCAGGCGTAGGCCGAAGGGATGGGGCTGGGCTGGTTGTACGGCGGCCGGCTGCGCTCGTCGGCCATCTTGAGGAACAGCAGGTAGGTAAGCTGCTCGACGTAGTCGCCATAGCTCATCCCGTCGTCGCGCAGGACGTTGCAGTAGTTCCAGAGCTTCTGGACGAGGGTGGAGGTGTTCAAGGCGCCAGGCTGAAGAATGGAAAGGAAGGGGGGTGAATGGGACTTCAATTCCCTCTTATTGATTGCCGCATTGATTCAACCGGCGCTTGCGGCCGCAAGAATCAATCACTTGTTGTTTTAGGATCAACACGTTAGCGCCGACTCGGCGCGCCGGGACGCGGCCTGCCATTGATTCTCCATTGATTACTCTCAACTTCGCGGCTGGCCCGGCACCCACCGCGGCCATCGACGGCTGCCGATGTTGACGATGTCTCCAGCCTTCACCAGTTGCCGGAGCAGGTTGTGGATGCGGTTGACCTTCTGCTCCTCCGTCAGCACCTCCGGCAGCTTGTCGAGCAGCAGGCGATCGATGTCTTCCCGCGACACGGGCCCGTGCTCGCGCACCAGGGCAACAATCATGTCCCGGTAGTAGCGGCTGTCGAACCCGCGATTGCGGATGTGCTGGGCCTTCTGGCCGGTCACCGCCGCGACCGGGCCGGCGACGATCAGGTTCGGGTAGCGGCCTTCGACAAGACCCGCGACCTTCATCCGTCGGGCGTCGTCGGCGCCAATGCGCACCCCCTTCTGTACCTTGTCCAACAACACAATCGTTGCGAGATCGAGGCCGCTGCGGGCCATCAGCAGCCGCGTGTAGCGCTCGTCCAGAACGCGACCACGCAGCGTGACCTTGACGCGCTCCGGTTCCGAGAGGTCGTAGTCCGGCATCGGGAAGAAGCGCTCGCGCTGCTTGATGAACATCTTGCGGATACCGCCGCCCTGCGTGTCGATCATGTTCAGGTTGACCATAGCCTCGGCGAGAAACGGATTGCGGTAGATCTCCAGCGGCGCGTCCTGCTCGATCACCGCTTCCACGCGCCCCGGCAGAAACCCGCCGACGTTCGTCAACAGCAGGGCGTCCAGTGTCTCGACCACCTGGATGCGCCCGCGCAAACCGTAGTCCTGGTGCGCGATGCAGTTGTGCAGCGCTTCGCGGATGACCCAGGGGTCGTACTGCGTAATTTCGGTCGGGAACAGCGTGCCGTCCGGCAGAGCGCGCACCGTAAGATTACGGATGCGTGCGCGCAGCCCGTCGACATTCAACAGAAACGGCGGGCCAAAGTGCTCGTAGTCGAGGTCTTCGCCGCCCGCCCCCTTGAGCAGCCAGCTGATGCGCGCAACGGCGGGCGCAAGCAGCGTCGAGGCCTCGGGCCGACCGAGGAGCAGCAGCGCAGCGTTCGTCACCCGGCCGCGGATCGTAACCTTGGCCTTGTTGAGAAAGGTGGCGTTGTCCCACGCCGCGCCGTCCGCCGCTTGCATCGGGAACTTCGTCGCAAACTCACGTCGGGCCTTGGCGATGGCATCTGGGTCGAGGTCCTCCAGCGTCGCCTGCTCGCAGATCTGGGCGCTCCAGTCCACCCGCCGATTCCAGATCGCACGCTCCTTCTCCGGGTAGCGTGACAGCTCGGTCTTGCTCGACCCGTCGCGCACATAACCCTTGCCATAGAACTGCACCGGGCGGTCGTAGGCCGGGTGCACCTCGACCAGCACCACCCGCTCGCCGCGGTAGGTGAAGGGCCAGATCTCGAAGCCGACATTGGGCCGCAAGCCGAGTGATAACCACAGGGGCAGCGACTGCTCGCCCTTGCCCTTCTCGGCCTGTAGGTCGAACGTGGTGCCCACCACATCATGGCTGCCATCCTGGATGCCGAACACCAGGTAGCCGCGTGGCTTGCCGGCCAGACAGGCCGAGTTGGCCAGCGCCGACAAGTATTCGCCCAACATCTGCGGCTCGCACCGGTTGGCCTTGAACTCCAGCCACTCGGTCTCGTGCGGCTCGGCGCGCAGCCGGTCCAGCAGAGCGGTCAGCTCGGCAGTGTTCATTCCAAACGCCCCTTGCCGAAGATCAGGCCGAGCGTGCCCTTCTCGTTGTCGAGCCGCTCCAGCGTGTGGCGGTAGTGGTCGAACAGCGCGTCGCCGTCGAGCGCGAGCAGCCGCGGCCACGCGTAGTCGGCGGGGACGAGGCTCGCCTGGCTGTACGGCGGCCGCGAGCGCTCGTCGGCCATCTTGAGAAAACAGGCAACAGCCTGTTTCAGTGGAGGCTCATGTCCGCGCAGCGGACGTGAAGCGCAGCGGCCGGAACTAAACAGCAGGTAGGTGAGCTGCTCGACGTAGTCGCCGTAGC
>DATMWM010000490.1:0-10688 GCA_035562535.1 Rhodocyclaceae bacterium
GCCGACCTCGACAAGGTCTGGCCGCTGATCTACGACGGACAGTCGGATTCCGCGTCCTTCGACAATGCCCTGGAACTGCTCTACATGGCCGGCTACCCGCTGGCCCACGCGGTGATGCTGATGATTCCCGAGGCCTGGGAAAAGCACACCCTGATGGACCAGAACCGGCGCGCCTTCTACGAATACCACGCGGCGACGATGGAGCCCTGGGACGGTCCTGCGGCGGTCGCCTTCACCGACGGCCGCCAGATCGGCGCCACGCTCGATCGCAACGGCCTGCGGCCCGCGCGCTACGTGATCACCGACGACGATCTGGTCATCATGGCCTCGGAGGTCGGCGTGCTGCCCGTGCCCGAGGCCAAGATTGTCAAGAAGTGGCGGCTGCAGCCCGGCAAGATGTTCCTGGTCGACATGGACCAGGGCCGGATCGTGGACGACAAGGAACTCAAGGACGCGCTCGCCAACGGCAAGCCCTACCGCGAGTGGATCGCCCGCGTGCGCGTCAAGCTGGACGACCTGCGCGCCCCGGACGAGACCGTCGACACGCCCGCGGCCTCGCTGCTCGACCGCCAGCAGGCGTTCGGCTACACGCAGGAAGACCTGAAGTTCCTGATGCAGCCGATGGCGCAGAGCGGCGAGGAGCCGATCGGCTCCATGGGCAACGACTCGCCGCTGGCCGTCCTGTCGGATCGCGCCAAGCCGCTCTACGCCTACTTCAAGCAGCTGTTCGCGCAGGTGACCAACCCGCCGATCGACCCGATCCGCGAGGAACTGGTGATGTCGCTGGTGTCCTTCATCGGACCGAAGCCGAACCTGCTCGACATCTCGAACATCAACCCGCCGATGCGCCTCGAAGTGTCGCAGCCGATCCTGTCCGGCGAGGACATGGAGAAGATCCGCCACATCGAGAAGTACACCGACGACAAGTTCCGCTCCCACGAGCTGGACGCCTGCTATCCGGTGGCCTGGGGCAAGGAAGGCATCGAGGCGCGCCTGGCCTCGCTGTGCGCCGAGGCCGAGGACGCGGTCGGCTCCGGCTTCAACATCCTGATCGTGTCCGACCGCAGGGTCGATCGCGACAACGTCGCCATTCCTTCGCTGCTGGCCTTGTCGGCGATCCATCAGCATCTGGTCGGCAAGGGCCTGCGCACCTCGGCCGGCCTGGTCGCGGAGACCGGTTCGGCGCGCGAAGTGCACCACTTTGCACTGCTCGGCGGCTACGGCGCCGACGCGGTGCATCCGTATCTGGCGCTGGAAACCGTGGCCGAGATCGCCCAGTCGCTGCCTGGCGAGCTGGACGAGAAGCGCGCCGCGAAGAACTTCATCAAGGCGATCGGCAAGGGGCTGCTCAAGGTGATGTCCAAGATGGGCATCTCGACCTACATGTCCTATACCGGGGCACAGATCTTCGAGGCGGTTGGCCTGCAGCGTGCCTTCGTCGAAAAGTACTTCACTGGCACCGCCAGCCAGGTCGAAGGGGTCGGCGTGTTCGAGGTGGCCGAGGAAGCGATCCGCCTGCACGTGCAGGCCTTCGGAGCCGATCCGGTCCTGCAGAGCATGCTGGACGCCGGTGGGGAGTACGCCTGGAGGGTGCGCGGCGAAGAGCACATGTGGACGCCGGATGCCATCGCCAAGCTCCAGCATGCCACCCGCGCCAACAGCGCCCAGACCTACAAGGAATACGCCCGCATCATTAACGACCAGACCCGGCGCCAGATGACGCTGCGCGGCCTGTTCGAAATCAAGCCGGCCGGCCCGCCGGTGCCGATCGAGGAGGTGGAGCCGGCGAAGGAGATCGTCAGGCGCTTCGCCACCGGGGCGATGTCGCTGGGGTCGATCTCGACCGAGGCGCACACCACGCTCGCCGTCGCCATGAACCGCATCGGCGGCAAGTCGAATACCGGCGAAGGCGGCGAGGATCCGCTGCGCTACGCGCCGATCGCCGTCGACACCACGCTGGCCGCGGTGCTGGGAGCCGACCGCATCGAGCGCGACATCCCGCTCAAGGCGGGCGACTCGCTGCGCTCCAAGATCAAGCAGGTGGCCTCGGGCCGCTTCGGCGTCACCGCCGAGTACCTAGTCAGCGCCGACCAGATCCAGATCAAGGTCGCGCAGGGCGCCAAGCCCGGCGAGGGCGGCCAGCTGCCTGGCCACAAGGTGTCCGAGTACATCGCCTACCTGCGCTTCTCGGTGCCGGGGGTCGGCCTGATCTCGCCGCCGCCGCATCACGACATCTACTCGATCGAGGATCTGGCGCAACTGATCCACGACCTGAAAAACGCCAACCCGCGCGCCTCGATCTCGGTCAAGCTGGTGTCGGAGGTGGGTGTCGGCACGGTGGCTGCGGGCGTGGCAAAGGCCAAGTCCGACCACGTGACGATCTCCGGCTACGACGGCGGCACGGGCGCCAGCCCCTGGTCGTCGATCAAGCACGCCGGCACGCCGTGGGAACTCGGCCTGGCGGAGACCCAGCAGACGCTGGTGCTGAACCGCCTGCGCGGCCGGATCACCGTCCAGGCCGACGGCCAGATGAAGACCGGACGCGACGTGGTGATCGGTGCGCTGCTGGGCGCGGACGAGTTCGGCTTCGCCACCGCGCCGCTGGTGGTGGAAGGCTGCATCATGATGCGCAAGTGCCACCTGAATACCTGCCCGGTCGGCGTGGCGACCCAGGATCCGGTGCTGCGCAAGCGCTTCAGCGGCCAGCCCGAGCACGTGGTCAACTACTTCTTCTTCGTCGCCGAGGAAGTGCGCGAGATCATGGCGCAGATCGGCGTGCGCCGCTTCCAGGACCTGATCGGCCGCACCGAATTGCTGGACAAGAAACAGGGCATAGAGCACTGGAAGTCGAAGGGCCTGGACTTCAGCCGCATCTTCTACATGCCGCCGATGCCGCCGGAGGTCGCGCGCTTCCAGTGCGAGCAGCAGGATCACGGCCTGGAGAAGGCGCTCGACCACAAGCTGATCGAGCAGGCCAGGCCGGCGATCGAGCGCGGCGAGAAGGTGCGCATCGACCTGCCGATCCGCAACCTGAACCGCACCGTCGGTACCATGCTCTCGAGCAAGGTGGCCGAGAAGTACGGGCACGCGGGCCTGCCGGAGGACACCATCCACGTTGCCATGACCGGCAGCGCCGGCCAGAGCTTCGGTGCGTTCCTCGCCCGCGGCATCACGCTGGAGCTGATCGGGGACGCGAACGACTACACCGGAAAGGGGCTTTCGGGCGGGCGGCTGATCGTGCGCCCGCATGCCGACTTCCGCGCCGATCCGCAGGAAAACATCATCATCGGCAACACCGTCATGTACGGTGCGATCGACGGCGAGGCGTATTTCCGCGGCGTGGCCGGCGAGCGCTTCCTGGTGCGCAATTCGGGCGGCACCGCCGTGGTCGAGGGCGTGGGCGACCATGGCTGCGAATACATGACCGGCGGCACCTGCGTCGTGCTCGGCGGGACCGGGCGCAACTTCGCCGGCGGCATGAGCGGCGGCATCGCCTATGTGTATGATCCGGGCCGCACCTTCCGCGAGCGCTGCAATCTTGCCATGGTCGACCTGGAGCCGATGCCCGCGCCCGGTCAGACCCCGGCCGAACTGCGGCACCACGGCGAGGACGACGACGCGCTGCTGCGGCGCCTGATCGAGAACCACGCGCGCTACACCGGGTCGGACGTGGCCAAGGCGATCCTCGGCAACTGGCAGGCGGCGCGCACGCTGTTCGTCAAGGTGTTTCCGAAGGAATACCGCCGGGCGCTCAAGGAACTGGCGGCGAAGGACGCGCAGCTGGCGAAGTAATTCCGGGAGGAGGTCCTGGATGCGGCGGTGCCGCGACGCGGCGGTGCGGGTCGGCGTAACCCGTGCCCTCCTGCCGAGTGGCCCCGGCGCAACGATATTATGGAGTCGTATTGAATGGGCAAGCCAACCGGATTTCTGGAACTGCAGCGCCTGAACGAGCCGTATCTTCCGGTCGAGGACAGGCTCACAAACTATCGCGAATTCGTGATGGCGCTGTCGGATGCGGACGCGTCCAAACAGGGCGCGCGCTGCATGGACTGCGGCATCCCGTTCTGCAACAGCGGCTGTCCGGTCAACAACATCATTCCGGACTGGAACGACTTGGTCTATCGCGGACACTGGCGCCAGGCCCTGGACGTGCTGCACTCGACGAACAACTTCCCCGAATTCACCGGCCGCGTCTGCCCCGCGCCCTGCGAGGCGGCGTGCACGCTGAACATCAACAACGATCCGGTCGGCATCAAGTCGATCGAGCACTTCATCATCGACAAGGGCTGGCAGGAAGGCTGGGTGGTGCCGCAGCCGCCGGCCAGGCGGACAGGCAAGCGCGTGGCCGTCGTCGGCTCCGGCCCCGCCGGGCTGGCCTGTGCCCAGCAGCTGGCGCGCGCTGGCCACAGCGTGGTCGTCTTCGAGAAGGCCGACCGCATCGGCGGCCTTCTGCGCTACGGCATTCCGGACTTCAAGATGGAGAAGCATCTGATCGACCGGCGGGTCGAGCAGATGCGCGCCGAGGGCGTGGCGTTCAAGGTCAATCAGCACGTCGGCGGCAACGTGCCGGCGAAGGCGCTGCTGGACGAGTTCGATGCCCTGGTCATGGCGGGCGGCGCCGAGCAGCCCCGCGACCTGCCGGTTCCGGGCCGGGACCTGGCCGGCGTGCATTTCGCGATGGAGTTTCTGCCGCAACAGAACAAGGTGGTGGCGGGCGATCAGATGCCCGGACAGACCATGGCCACCGGCAAGCACGTCGTCGTCATCGGTGGCGGCGACACCGGCTCGGACTGCGTGGGCACCTCGAACCGCCACGGGGCGGCCTCGGTGGTGCAGTTCGAACTGCTGCCGCAACCGCCGCAGCAGGAGAACAAGCCCCTGGTCTGGCCCTACTGGCCGATCAAGCTGCGCACATCGAGCTCGCACGAGGAAGGCTGCCAGCGCGACTGGGCGGTTGCGACCAAGGAGTTCGTCGGCGAGAACGGTCGGGTCAAGGCGCTGCGCGCGGTGCGCGTCGAGTGGAAGGACGGCAGGATGATCGAGGTGGCGGGCTCGCAGTTCGAGATGAAGGCCGACCTCGTCCTGCTCGCCATGGGCTTCGTCGGCCCGGTGCAGGGCGGGCTGCTCGAACAACTGGGCGTGGAAAAAGACACCCGCAGCAACGTCAAGGCAGACACCGAGGGCGCGAACGCGTACGTCACGTCCGTGCCGAAGGTCTTTGCTGCGGGCGACATGCGCCGCGGCCAGTCACTGGTCGTCTGGGCGATCCGCGAAGGCCGCCAGTGTGCGCGCGCCGTCGACGAATTCCTCATGGGCTCGTCGGTGCTGCCGAGGTAGCACCGCGCGGCGCCGGTCCGCCGGGGCCGGCTACGCGGCCTCGGCGCCTTCCAGATAGCAGAACACGCGCTGCTGCAGCGTGTTGGCGTTCAGCCTGAGGACTCCGGGGCAGGCGCCGTTCGGCAGGTCGATCACCCGCACGCAGTCCGCCCATTCCGCCGCCGGCGGCAGGATCTCCGCGAGCCGGTTCGGCTGCCGCTCGAGCAGCGCCGTGTTCAGGCGGTTGTCCTGGCGCTGCGGGAAGATCGCGAGATAGAGGATGTCGGTTTCCACGAGGTCGCTGAAGAAATGCGTGCCCAGCGACACGTCGGGGACCAGGCCCTCGTGCATCGCGACGATCTCGCAGAGCACGTCCGCGTTGTTGATCTCCGCGAAACGGACCGGAACGCCCAGCTCGGGCGAACTGGTGCCCCAGCGTCCCGGGCCGATCAGCAGGATCGACTTCTCCGGCTCGCTCCCGCGCAGGCGCATGATCTGGCCGATCAGCCTGGCGACCTTGTGGCGCTCGGCCAGGGGCAGCTTCCCGTAGACCGCAGGCCTGACGTAGACCACCCGGCCTATGGTCCCGATCCGGCTGTGTCCGATGACCGCGCCGTGCGCTTCCAATACCAGGTGCTCCGGTTCGATGTGCGCCGGCGGGTTGGGGATCGTGCCGGCCTCGCGCGCCTGGAAAGGCCGGCACTGCAGGAGGTTGATCTTGTAGCGGCCGTCCCCGACCGCGTTCAAGGTGAATTCGATGTCCACGGGATAGTCGTAGGCCTGCTGCAGCGTCCTGAGCATTTCCCGCATGTCGCCCACGAACGGCGTATCGCGCAGCAGTCGCTCGAAGGTCAGCACCCAGGGAAACACGTCCTGCATGCCGCGTTCGCGCGCACGCCGCTCCAGTTCATCGTCCACCGACGCGACAAGGGTCAGCGGCAGGTCGGGGCTCTGCCGCGCCAGCTCGGAGAAATGGCGCGTGGTGAGCTGGTTGGCCTCCAGCTCGAGCACGTCGATCCGCTTCTGCGAGTACTGGCGCACCGTGTCGAAATTGCTTTCGGGCCGGCGCTCCGGGTCGCTCAGCGACACGACGCGCGTGTAGTCGTCGTCCGACCGGTCCACGGCGCGGGTTCCCAGCCCCATCACCAGGCGGACCAGGCCCATGGCCGGATCGATCTGTTCGCTCCAGGCGTAGGGGTTGAAGGACAGCCCGACGCCCGCGACGTGCGGAAAGAACAGCGACCCCTGCTGCACCCCTGACACCCTCTGCACGAGCAGGCCCATCTGCTCGTCGCGGTCGAGGATGCCGCGGCGCGCGCGGTAGGTCAGCGCCCGCTCGCTCATGGTGCTGGCATAGATGGTGCGGACCGCCGCCTGCAGGTCGTCAAGGCGCTTCTCGCGCGGACCCTGGTTGACGCAGAAGACGCTGTCGTACTTTCCGGCGAAGGCGTTGCCGAAGTTGTCCTCGAGCAGGCTGCTGGAGCGCACGATGATCGGCGACTGGCCGAAGTAGTCCAGCATGTCCGAGAACTGGCGCAGGATGTAGTCGGGAAAGTCGCCGCGCAGGATGCGCCGCCGGGCGGTTTCCGCGCCGTCCAGGAACGTGGCGGGATCCTTCTGCTTCTCCCGCACCCACCAGCTGCCGTTTCGCACCAGGTAGGTGTAGAAGACGTCCGAGCCGATGAAGAAGGAATCGTGGACCTCCAGCAGATCCTTCCAGCGCGGCAGCGTCGTCTTCAGGATCGCGCGGGCAAGCAGCACGCCGACGGTCTTGCCGCCGATGAGTCCGGTGCCGATCATGCGCCGCTTGATGTCGAGCACGTCGGTCAGGGTCAGGTACCGTTCGGCCAGCCGCATCACCCGCTCGTCCCGGGTCACGGTCATGCGCAGCGTGCGCTGCAGCAGGTCCTTCGCCAGGTCGCCGCACGGAACCTGCTGGCGCTGCGCCTCGACCACCTCCTCGGCTTCCATGAAGGTGCGGTTCCAGATGTCCAGCCGCAGGTCGGTGGCGTTCAGGCCCGACCACGGGAACAGCGTCAGGATCTCCGAGATGGTCACGCTGTCGGCCACCGGCACGAAGTCGCCGCCGCGCCACACGTGCAGCATGTGCATGGTGGGCGAGTAGCGCTGCTGGACCTTCAGCGGCCGGACGTAGAGCTCGTCCTGATGCCGGTAGACCTCGCTGAACAACTGCGTCGTCTCGAGGATCGGCCCCGTGGCATGGAGCGAATGGTGGCCGCGCAGCAGCGCGAAGTAGGCGACCGTCTCCAGGTCGTACAGGTAAGGGCAGGTCAGCATGAAGAAATTGCCGAGCATCTGGTCGCTGTACCAGTCGGCGGCGAGGTCGGACAGGCAGTCGAACACATAGAACGCGCCGCGCCCGGCCCGCGCGATGGTGCCGTGTATGGCGCTGAGGAAAGGCTCGAACCCGTCGCCGGGATCCAGCACGTGGACGTCGATGCCGGGCGCTTCCTGGAGCAGCGCGCGGTGGCGCGCGAAGCGGAAGTACACGAGCTTCCTGGCCTTCTCACGCGCGCAGCGTACGAAAGGTTCGACCAGGGGCAGGTAATCCTCGACGCCGTCGACCTGCCAGACGATGTTGTCCCCGGCCATGATGCCGCGGAATACCCGGTCGAGCCCGCTCAGCCCGGTGCTCATCTGCACGTCGATCGCCGCCATTGCTTCCTCTCTCCGGCCGGCCGGTATGGCGAACACTGCACCGAACCGGTGCGTGCCGCTTCAATCCGACTTGCCTGAACCTGACAAACCAACCATTCCACAGCGCCGTTGCGGCGCGCAGGCACCCGATGCTTCCGCAGTGGGCATATTTCGCGTCAATAGTTTAAACTCTCGCCGCACCGAGCCGGTGCGGATTGCACCAATACCGATCACCCACTCTCCGGCGGCAGTCGCGCCTTGTCAACTTCGAGTTTCCACAACCGGATGTCTGCCATGTCCTCCTACATCACCGACACGATCAACTACCTCAAGCACAGCAGTCCGGCGCAGGCCGAGTTCTACCAGGCGGCGGAGGAAGTCCTCACGTCGCTGAAGCCCCTGCTCGACCGCAATCCGAAGTATCAGAAGCACAACATCATCCAGCGCGTCGTAGAGCCCGAGCGGCAGATCTTCTTCCGGGTGGCGTGGATCGACGACCGCGGCAACGTGCAGGTGAACAAGGGCTACCGCGTCGAGTTCAACTCGGCCCTCGGGCCCTACAAGGGGGGGCTGCGCTTCCACCCGAACGTCAATGCCGGCATCATCAAGTTTCTCGGCTTCGAGCAGATCTTCAAGAACTCGCTTTCCGGTCTGCCAATCGGGGGCGCCAAGGGCGGCTCGAACTTCGAGCCGAAGGGCAAGTCCGACAACGAGATCATGCGCTTCTGCCAGTCTTTCATGACTGAGTTGTTCCGGCACATCGGCGCGACGATCGACGTGCCCGCCGGCGACATCGGGGTGGGCGGCCGCGAGATCGGCTACCTGTACGGCCAGTACAAGCGGCTGACCGGGCGCTACGAGGGCGTGCTGACCGGCAAGGGGTTGAACTGGGGCGGCTCGCTCGTGCGCACCGAGGCGACCGGCTACGGCGCAGTCTACTTCGCGCAGAACATGCTCGCCGAGCGCGGCGAATCGCTGGAAGGCAAGGTGTGCGCCGTCTCGGGCTCGGGCAACGTGGCCATCTACACGATCGAGAAACTGTATCAGGTCGGCGCCAAGCCGGTCACCGCCAGCGACTCGAACGGCATGATCCACGATCCCGACGGAATCGACCTGGACCTGCTCAAGCGCGTCAAGGAAGTGGAGCGCGCCCGCCTGACGCGTTACGTGGAGGAGCGCCCGAAGGCGACCTACATCCCGGTCGAGGACTACCCGTTCGGCCGCAACCAGGTCTGGTCGGTGCCGTGCCAGGCGGCCTTCCCGAGCGCCACCCAGAACGAGGTGAACGCCGAGGATGCCAAGGAGCTGCTCAAGAACGGCTGCATCTGCATCTCCGAGGGCGCCAACATGCCGTCGACGCAGGGCGCGATCGAAGCCTTCCTGGCCGCGGGCATCGCCTATGGCCCGGCCAAGGCGGCCAATGCGGGCGGCGTATCCACCAGCCAGCTGGAGATGAGCCAGAACGCCAGCATGGTGCAGTGGACCTTCGAGGAAGTGGACGCCAAGCTGCAGCGGATCATGGCCAACATCTATCGTTCCGCCAGCGAGACGGCCAAGGAGTTCGGCGAGCCGGGCAACCTGGTGCTCGGGGCGAACGTCGCCGGCTTCCGCAAGGTGGCCGACGCGATGATCGACCAGGGCGTCGTCTGACCGGCGTCGACCGGGCGCCGGCCGCGACCGAAGCCGCAGCCGGCGAAAACTACCGGGTGATCACCGCAGAGGGCCCCGACAGGGGCGGATACGCGCGCACGTCCGCAGGCGGCGAGAGCGTCGCCTTCCTCTTGTCGACGTGCTTGCGCGGTTTGTCCGGCGGGTGCTTGCCCGGCAACGAGGGTACGAGCAGCACCGGGCCGGGGTAGACCGACGGTCCCCACCACGCGCCGTAATCCGCAGGCAGCGGCTGGGCGCGCTCGCTCTCGAGCTGCCGGACACGGTCCCGCTCGTTTTCGAGCTGGCTCTTGAGATCGTCGATCCGGTCGCGCCTTTCCAGATCGAGCTGGTTCTCCAGCCGCTCGACCCGCGAGCGCAGCGCACGGGCCTCCTCGCCGGAGTCGGCGCGCGATGCGCCGGCGGGCGACTTGAAGGCCGGGTCGGTGCGGAAGACCTCGGTGCGCGAATCCGCGGGCCGCACGGTGCTGTAATTGACCACCCCGTTGGCGTCGACCCAGGTGTAGATGTCCGTGGCCTGGCCCGCGACCGGCCAGCCGATCGCGACCGCAACACTCGCGAGAATCAGAAACGGTCGCCTGTTCATCATCGTTCTCCTAGGATCTCACGCCGGGAATAACGTTCCAGCCGGCCGACTCGATGACCCTGTGCGATCGGTCCCGTCCGTCCGGCTTCATTTGGGCTTGGGAACCGGTCGCGGGGCCTCGCGCGGTTCCTCCCGCGGCAGCGGTCGCGGCCGGTGCGGCGGCCTGGTGTGGATCGGCGGACGCGGCTTCCAGTAGGCCGGGGGCGCGTAGATGACGGCCGGCGGGTAATCCTCCAGGGCGATCTCGTCGCAATCCACGCGCCGGTCCCGGCGGCAGCGCTCCAGGCGCTGCTGGAGCTCGCGCTCCGCCGCCAGCCGCGATGATGCGTCGGAATCGCTGCGCGTGCGGGCGAGCTCGCGTTCGAGCCGCTCGATCTTCTGGCCGAGCGCGTCGTCGGCAGGGGCCGCCGCGGCGGGCGCGGGCGTATAGACGCTGACCCGCGCGCGCTCGACATCGCCC
>DATMWM010000491.1:0-12235 GCA_035562535.1 Rhodocyclaceae bacterium
GGTGGCGGCGGGGGTGGCGGTGGCACCGGTCGCCATCCGCGGCACCCGGGCGATGCTGCGGGAGGGCGATTGGCTGCCGCGGCGCGGGACCATCGCCGTCACCATTGGCAGCCCGGTGTTTCCGGGCGTGTCCGGGGGAGACGCCTTCGCGCAGGCGGTGGCGCTTCGCGACGCCGCGCGCGCGCAGATCCTCGCGCACTGCGGCGAGCCGGACGGCGCGGGACGCTGAGCAAACCGTCGATCCGCCGCGGCGGACGGGACAGGGGCGCGGGACCGACAACTCATGTACTACGGTGAGAAGTTCAACGCAGTGAGCCACCTCGTCGGGGCCGTGCTGGCGCTCGCCGGCGCGGTCGTGCTGGTGGTGCTGGCCGCGCTCGACGGCGATCCCTGGAAGGTGGTGAGCGTCTCGATCTACGGCGCGACCCTGGTGCTGCTCTACAGCGTTTCCACGCTCTACCACAGCCTGCGCGGCCGCGCCAAAGGCATCATGCAGAAGATGGATCACCAGAGCATCTACCTGCTGATCGCCGGCAGCTACACGCCGTTCTGCCTGGTGACCCTGCGCGGCCCCTGGGGCTGGTCGCTGCTCGGCGTGGTCTGGGGGCTGGCAGCGCTCGGCAGCCTGCAGGAACTGCGGCCGAGGAACGAGGCGCGCGTCCTGTCGGTGGTGATCTATTTGGTGATGGGCTGGGTGATCCTGGTGGCCCTGGTCCCGCTGCTGCGCGCGCTGGGCCCGGAGGGCTTCGCCTGGGTCGCGGCAGGCGGGCTGTTCTACACCTTCGGCATCGTCTTCTATGCGCTCGATACCCGCCTCACCCACGCGCACGGCGTCTGGCACCTGTTCGTGATCGCCGGCAGCGCCACCCAGTACGTTGCGATCCTGCGCCACGTGCTGTAGGCACGACGGCGCTGCGCCGGGTCAGCCGGATCCCCAGGCTGGCGTCGTCGGTTGCCCCGCCCTGCCGGTCGTGCGCGGGAGACGACGCTCCCGCGCGAAAGCGGGATGCCTCAGTGCCTGGTCTTTGCGCCGGAGTGCAGCAGGGCCGGCTTCATGGGACTTGCCTTTGCGGGCCGCGGTGGCGCGGCGGGCCGTGAGGAATCCTGGGAGCGGGGTTGTTGCTGGCCGTGATCTCGGCCAGCGCTCCCGGCCCCGGGACGGCGGCCCGTGCCGGCCGCGGGGCTCGCCGGCCCGCCCGGCTGCGGCTGCGAGCGACCCTGCCCGCGAGCGGGCGGCTGCTCCGTGGTTTTGCCGCGCTGCTGCTGGGCGGGTTGCGAGCGCTGGCCCTTCGACGGCGCGCTGCGGGGATCCCGCGGCTGCGCCGCGCCGCGTCCGGACGCAGCCGTCCGGGGTGCACCCGCGGTGCCGGGCTGCGCCTGCCGGCGCCCGCGCTGGGTGAACACCGTCTGCGCGACCGCGTTCGGATCGGGCTCGAAGCCCGGAATCACTTCCCGCGGGATCGCGCGCTTGATGAGGCGCTCGATGTCGCGCAGGAATTCATGCTCGTCGACGCACACCAGCGAGATCGCCTCGCCGTCCGCGCCTGCGCGGCCGGTACGTCCGATGCGATGGATGTAATCCTCGGGAACATTGGGCAGGTCGTAATTGACCACATGCGGCAACTGGTCGATGTCGATGCCGCGCGCCGCGATGTCGGTGGCGACCATCACCTCGACCGCGCCGGCCTTGAAATCGGCCAGCGCCCTGGTGCGCGCGTTCTGGCTCTTGTTGCCGTGCAGCGCCACGGCGCCGATGCCGTCGCCGTGGAGCGAGCGCACCAGCTTGTCGGCGCCATGCTTGGTGCGCGTGAATACCAGTACCTGACGCCAGCGGTGATGGCCGACCAGCCAGGCGAGCAGCTTGCTTTTCTCCTCGCGATTGACCGGATGCACGCGCTGCGCGATCGCGTCCACGGTGGAATTCGGCGGGGTCACCTCGATCGTGCGGGGCCGGTTCAGCAGTTTCTCGGCAAGCGCCTTGATCTCGGCGGAGAACGTCGCCGAGAACAGCAGGTTCTGGCGCTGCTTGGGGAGCAGGGCGAGCACGCGCCTGATGTCGGGGATGAAGCCCATGTCGAGCATGCGATCCGCCTCGTCGAGCACGAAGATCTCGATCCGGGAAAAATCCACGTTGCCCTGTCCATGGTGGTCGAGCAGGCGACCCGGCGTTGCGACCAGGATGTCGATGCCTTGCTTGAGCTGCGCAGTCTGCGGGGCGATGCCGACGCCGCCGAACAGCACCATCGAGGTCAGCTTGAGATGTTTCCCGTAAGTCTTGATCGACGCCTCGACCTGTGCGGCCAATTCCCGCGTCGGGGTGAGAATCAGCGCGCGCAGCGGCCTGCGCGGACCCGCTGCATGGGACGACGCCGATGCGGACAGCCTCTGCAGCATCGGCAGCACGAATCCGGCCGTCTTGCCGGTTCCGGTCTGCGCGCCGGCCAACAGGTCGCCGCCGGCAAGGACGGCAGGAATCGCCTGCACCTGGATGGGCGTGGGAACGGTGTAACCCTGATCGGCGACCGCGCGCAGCAGCGCGTCGGACAGCCCTAGTTTGGAAAAGGCCATGGCAACTTTCGAATGTGTGCTCGGCCATTCGCCCGAGGAGGGCGGCCAGTCATAGCCAAACGGGGGAAACTGCGGGGTCGGGATCGACTGCGGCGAGGGGACTGGTACAAGAGCCGCAGCCGCATTCTACCCTGAAACGGGCAGACGCACGAAAACGTCATTCGAACGCGGGCCGGGAGCCGGCGCCGCCGAACTCCGGCTCCGCGCCCCTCGGACCTATTCGGCCTCGCGACGCCCGTACAGCACCGCGGGCGCGAGCGGTCCGACCTGCTGGCGGATCGCCAGCCGACGCGCCTTCTGCCGCAACTGGGTAGCCAGCGCCCGCTCGGCGCGCTGAAGGGCGTCGCGGTCCGGGGCGATCATCATGACGCCCAGGCTGCGGTCGTTCTTCAGGGCGCGGGCGATCTGCGCGAACTCCCCGGCCTCGGCGTCGGCCTCGGGCCAGGGCGACTCGCGGTAGGCCGCGTACAGGTGGCACCGACCCTGGTCGTCGGCCAGGACGAAGACGCGTCCAGCCTGGGCCGCCGCAGAAAGCGCGCCGAGGACGAGCAGGGCAAGCGCGAGCTTCATCGCCGAATGCAAATCTGATGCGGCGCGCGGCGGTTGGACGTTGACTCGCGACCGCGGGTCAGGCGCGGAACCGCCGCATGGCCGCGATCGAACTCCAGGGCTGCAGCGTCATCGGCTTGACGGCGGCAACCCGCCACAGGTCGCGGCCGAGCGAGTTGATGTTTCCGGGAATGCGCGCGAGCAGGATCGCATGCGCCGCGCCACCGTCGAAATAGCCGACCACCTCGGTGCGGTTGAGCTTGAACATCGCGGTCCTCTGCTCGGACGTGCTGAAATAGTCGAACGGCGATCCGCCGGAAACCGCGCTCACGTCCGGGCGCGCCACGAACGTGCGCCACGCCTCCTTCACCGCAATCGACTCTTTGCTGTCCGCGTTGTTGTACGTCCCGATGTGCGCCAGATGCTGCTGGCCGCCCCGGGTGTACTTGCACAGATAGCACCCGCTCATCGGTCCGGTCATGACGGGCCCCGCCAAGGGACAGGTCGTGACCGCGCCGGCAATGAACTTCAGGAACAGGAAACTCCACGGCGGATTCGCCGGCTGGACGTGGATGGCGCCCGTCGGGCCGCCGGGGTGACCGAGAAACACCGGCTTGCCCGTGGCCGGGATGGTCTGTCCGGGCAGCACACCGTCCACCAGCGGCGCGCCGTTGGTGATCGTTCCGCCCGGATCGAGCCTGAATTCGACATACTTTCCAACCAGGTCTTGCGGATAAGGCATGCGAATCTCCTCTTCTGGGAAACCGGGAGGGCCGGGTGACCGTACGCTCGCGTCAAAGGTATCACGAGCGGCCGGCTCGAAAAGGGGTGACGGCCCCTGGCCGGGAGCTTGTCCAGACTGATGCGCGTTCGCCGGATTCAGGGGAGCCAGAAACATGGAACCTGCAGCACCGCAGCGGATCCGACCCGGCATGGCAACTGGTTTGCTTCGCCTGCTGGTGATCGCTGCGCTTTGGTCCGGCGCGGCACTCGCGCAGCCCGAACCGGATGGCGCGCTGCCGCCCTGCGCCGCTGCGCCGAACTGCGTATCCAGCGACGCGAGCGGCGAGCGGCATTCGGTCGCGCCGCTGCGGCTCGCGCTGCCTGCGCCGGAGGCGTGGCGCGCGGTACGCCGGGTCGTCGCCGCCCTGCCGCGGACCCGCATCGTGAGCGAGTCCGACTCGGTCCTGCGCGCCGAATGCACCAGCGCGGTGTTCCGATTCGTCGACGACCTCGAACTGCGCCTGCGGCCGGATCAGGGCATCGTCGCGGTGCGCTCCGCCTCCCGCACGGGCTGGAGCGACTTCGGGGTCAACCGGCGCCGCGTCGAGGAGATCCGCGCGGCGCTGATCCGCGAGGGCGTCGTGCGCTGAGCAGCCGATTCGGCGGATGCGGGAGGTTGGTCCGGAACCGTTCCCGGCTTCGGGGACCCGCAAGCCGGATGCCGGGTAGCCGCGCTGCCCTTCGTCCCGGGAGCGCTGCGGCGCCTGACCGCCTGTGCGGATTCCCAATGCGTCCGGGTTTGGCCAGAATGGCGCAGAGCGGTCAGCCGCGGCGCCTGCGCGGCGGGCAGGATGTGGACCACAGGCGGACGGGGAGGGGAGGACTTGGCGCACATCGCCGTGATCGGATCGGTGGCCTGGGACGACGTGGTGCGGCTGGCGACGCCGCTGCGCAGCGGTGCCCACCTGAACGGGACCGCGGCGCCGGGCCGGCTGGGCGGCGGCGGGGCGAATACCGCGGTCGCCCTGGCGGCGGCCGGGCACCATGTCAGCCTGGTCGCGGCGGTCGGACGCGATCCGGCCGGCGACGCGCTGCTCGCCGAACTCGGCCGCGCCGGCGTCGACACGGCGCAGGTCGTCCGCCTGGCGCGCCCCACGACCCGGTCGCTGGTCCTGGTCGATCCGGACGGCGAGCGCACCGTGGTCAACGTCGGCCGCTGCGAGGAGGAGGCCGCGCCGGACAGGCTGCTGTGCCTGGCGGCCGATGCGGTGTTCGTGCGCAGCCGGCGCGGCGACCTCGCCCCGCTGCTCGCCCGCATGGCCGCCCGATCCCTGGTGGTGGCCCACGTGCCGCCGGCGGATGCCGGTTCTCGGCCGGCCCAGATGCTGGTGTGCTCCGAATCGGACCTGGACGCGGAACAGGCGCGCGACCCGCTCGCCCTGGGGCGCCGGGTGGCCGGGGATCGCCTGAACTGGATGGTCACGACGGCAGGGCCGGCCGGCGCGACCGCCCGGTCGGCCGGCGAGATGCTGCACGCGCCGGCCCAGGCCGTCGAAACGGTGGATACCACCGGGGCAGGCGACGCCTTCGCCGCCGGCCTGGTTCATGCCCTGGTCGGCGGGCTGGCCATGCGCGAGGCGCTGGCCACGGCGGTGCGCTTCGGCACCGAGGCCACCCGCTGGGACGCTTCCGGGCTGCCGGCCCAGGCGGTGCACCGGCTGCTCGGGTGACGTGCGGCAAGGCGCGCCGGCCTTCGCGTGGCGGCGCTGGTGGAACGGGGTTCAGCGCCTCGATTGCGCCCGCGGGGCGGGCTGGGGTGCGCTCCGGATCATTTTGCCCGGCTGCGCACGCAGTTCCTGCCGTCCGACTTGGCCCGGTAGAGCGCCGCATCGGCCGCGGCGGTGAGCGCGGCCAGGGAATCGCCCGGCCGCAGTTCCGCGATCCCGAGCGAGATGCTCACGACCGCCTTCGCCTCGCCGTCCCTGTCCAGCGCGAAGGGCGTGCCGCAGACGGCGGTGCGCAGCCGCTCCGCGACCCGTTCGGTCTGCTCCAGCCCCGCACCGGGGAGCAGGGCGGCGAACTCCTCCCCGCCGTAGCGGGCGACCAGGTCGGTCGGACGCAGGCAGGCGGCGAGCACGGCCGCCACGTGCTGCAGGGCGCGGTCGCCGTTCAGGTGGCCGTGCAGGTCGTTGAAGGCCTTGAAGTTGTCCACGTCGGCGAAGACCAGCGAGGCCGGCAGGCCGGTGCGCAGGCAGCGCTCGATCTGGCGCGGGAACACGTCGTCCAGCCAGCGCCGGTTGTGCAGCCCGGTCAGCCCGTCGACCGTGGCCATCCGCTCGAACTCGCGGCGCTGGCGCAGGCTCGCCAGCAGCAGGTCGTTGTCGCGGCGCATGCGGCCGGAAAAGATGAGGAGCAGATTGCGCGCCGCCGCCTCCGTGGCGCCGACCAGGTACCACAGCGTCTCCCGGTCGATCCGCAGCAGGCGTGCCGCTTCGAGTCCGATGGCGCTGCCGGAGGCGCCGCGGCCGTCGATCACCGAGACCTCGCCGACGCATTCGCCCGGCCCGATGACCAGGTAGTGCGGCAGATGGCCATCGTCGAGTTGCACGCGCAGCCGCCCGCGCAGCACCACGTAGAGGTACTCGTTGGGCCGGCCGCGCTCGATCAGCGTCTGTCCGTTTTCCAGCTCGATGACCTGGCAGCGCGGCAGGACGGATTCGAGGACGCCGCGCGGAACGTCGGCCAGCAGGTCCGAACCGATGGCCATTCTGAAGTCTTCCGCTTCCATCATGTGAATCTGTGCTCCGGCGTGAATGGCACCCCGCGCGCGGCGGACAAAACGCGGATCGCTGATGTCCCTCAAGTGGGACGGTCCCGCGACGATACCACGCAGAGCGTTGCCCAACGGTTCGGGGACGTCGATCCATCAGCCGGGCCAAAGGAGAGGCCGATGTCGGAACCCGCGAAGACCAACGACCTGGGAACGGCGCCCAAAGCGTCGCCAGTCCCGGAGGCGCCGGGCTGTCGAGTTCAGGTTCGCGATACCGCATCCCGGACTTGGCACGAACCGTTAGGAGCCAGGCAATGAGCACCACTCGGGAAGCGATGCGACGCAGCACTTGGCGTGGCGCGCCCCCCTCTGCGTCCGCGGGTGGAGACCGGAACGGGGCCGGCCCCGGTGTTTAATCGATTGATCGGTTGCGGTTCGATCAAGGCAAAGCTGCGCCGCATCAACCTCTTGACCATTGGCGGCGCCTTCCTGGCCGCCACGCTGCTGCTGACCGCATACGACTATGTAGAGCTGACCGCCGACCTGCTGGCGGACAGCCGGGCGAAGGCCCAGATGGTCGGCCGCAACAGCGCCTCGGCGCTGCTGGCCGGCGATGCAAAGGTGGCCGCCGAACTGATCGGCTCGCTCGGGACGGTAAAGGCGGTACGCTACGCCAGCCTGTGGAACGCCCAGGGCAAGAAACTTGCGAGCTTCCACGCGTCCGGCCGCGAGCGGGACGAGGATGCGATCCGACCGGAGCACGGTTACGAGCTGACGTATTCCCATCTCGACGTTGCCGAACCGGTCTGGCTGGACGGCAAGATCGTGGGGCTGGTCGCCCTGCGCGTGGACCTGGCGGGGTTGTACTCGCGGCTGTTGTCGCGTGGGATCGTGGTCGCGCTGCTGATCCTGGCAGCACTGGCGGCTTCCGATGCCCTCCTGCAACGATTGAACAGCGCCATCACCGGGCCGATCTCCGGCTTGGTCGGCGTAATGGGACGGGTGTCACGGGAGGGGGACTATTCCGCGCGTGCGCCGATTGCTTCCCAGGACGAGATCGGCGAGCTGGCGGGCGGATTCAATGCGATGCTCGATCAGATCCAGGAACGCGACCGGCGGCTGGCGGCCCACCGCGACGAACTCGAGCAGAAGGTCGAGGAACGCACGGCCGAGCTGCGCAAGGCCAAGGACCTGGCCGAGGCCGGCAGCCGCGCCAAGAGCGAGTTCCTCGCCACCATGAGCCACGAGATCCGCACGCCGATGAACGGCATCCTCGGCATGACCGAACTGTTGCGCGGCACCGCGCTCAGCGTGCAGCAGCGCCGCTTCGCCGAGGCGGTCTATCAGTCCGGCGAGCACCTGCTGAACATCATCAACGATATCCTCGACTTCTCGAAGATCGAGGCCGGCAAGCTGGAAATCGAGTCGATCAACTTCAGCCTGCGCCAACTGGTCGAGGACGTGGGCTACATGTTCGCCCAGCCCGCCGAGGCCAAGGGGTTGGAGATGGTCTGCGCCGTCCCGCACGACCTGCCGGTGGCGGTCAAGGGCGACCCGGTACGCGTGCGCCAGATCATGACCAACCTGGTGAACAACGCGGTGAAATTCACCAGCCGCGGCGAGATCGTCGTCCGCCTGAAGCTGCTGCACGAGAATCCGCAGCAGGCCTGGTTCCGCTTGGAGGTCAAGGATACCGGTGTGGGCATGGACGAGGCGGCCCGGGAACGCATCTTCAACCCCTTCTCCCAGGCCGACAGCTCGACCACCCGCCGTTACGGCGGCACCGGGCTGGGGCTGGCGATCGCCAAGCGGCTGGTCGAGATGATGCACGGGCGGATCGGCGTCACCAGCGAGCCCGGTCGCGGTTCGCTGTTCTGGATCGAGATTCCGCTCATCAAGCAGGACGCCCATGCCCGCACCGTGATCGACGTCGCCGAGCGCCTGCAGGGCCTGCGCGTGCTGGTGGTCGACGACAACGAGACCAACCGCGAGATCCTCGAACACCAGTTGCTCGGCTGGTCGATGCACCAGACCGGGGTGGAGGGTGGTGCCGCCGCCCTGCGCGAGATCGAACGCGCCGCGCAGAGCGGCGTCCGCTACGACCTGGCCATTCTCGACCTGCAGATGCCGGAGATGGACGGCTTCGAACTCGCCCGGCGGATCAAGGCGGACTCCCGCTTCCACGCGATGCCGCTGCTGATGCTCTCCTCGGTCAGCGTCGGTTCCGATCACCCGCAGCGGCGTGCCGCGCCGATCGACTACTACCTGACCAAGCCGGTTCGCCAGTCCGATCTCTACGACGCCATTTCCACCGCGATGTCGCTGGGCAGGGTGCAGGCGCCGGATCCGCCTGCGGCGCCGGCGAGCCGCGGGATTCAGGCAAAATTGAGTGGCCGGGTGCTGGTTGTCGAGGACAATCCGGTCAATCAGCAGGTGGCCGCCGCCATGCTGGAATCGCTGGGTGTTTCCTTCCGTGTGGCCGCCAACGGCACCCAGGCGATCGAGCGGATTTCCCTGGAGCCCTTCGACCTGGTGCTGATGGACTGCCAGATGCCGGAGATGGACGGCTTCGAGGCCACCGCCGAGATTCGCAACCGTCAGCGCCAGGGATCGCTGCGCCGCGGCCTGCCGGTGATCGCGCTCACCGCCAACGCTATCGAAGGCGATCGCTAGCGCTGCCTCGCCGCCGGCATGAACGACTACCTGAGCAAACCCTTCACGCGCGAGCAGCTCGCCGCGGTCCTCGCGCAGTGGCTGCCTGCGCAGGATGGCGGCCCGGCACCGGTCACTGCGGCACCGCGCCTGCCGGGCAAACGCGCCGACGAGGCGCGGCGGTCACCGGAGAATGTCGCGGAGGGGCCGCTCAATCCGCGCGCGCTGGAAGCGATCCGCAGCCTGCCCGGCCCGAACGGGGCAGCGGTCGTGGAAAAGGTGATCCGCGCCTTCCTCGCCGATGGGCCGGTGCGAATGGCGCAGTTGCGATCGGCGATCGAGGCAGGCAGCGCGGAGGGTCTGCGCAAAGCCGCGCACGGCTTGAAGTCGAGCAGCGCAAACGTCGGCGCGGAGGCGCTGGCGGCCGCCTGCAGGGATCTTGAGGCGATCGGCCGCGCCGGCACCACCGAGGGCGCAGCATCACTGCTGGCGAAGGCCCGCGAGGAAATGGGCCGGGTAATCGCCGCGCTCGACGAGCAGCTCGCGGAGAGTGAACAACATGCGCTCGCCTGAACCGTCCGCGCTGCCCACCGCGCTGGTCGTGGACGACGACCACGTCATGCGCATGCTGGAGCAGGAGACGCTGGCCCAGTTCCGCTTCGAGGTCGCGACCGCCGAGGATGGCGAACAGGCGCTGGCCTACCTGGAGGTGGCGCCCCCGGACCTGATGCTGCTCGACGTCGACATGCCGGGGCTGGACGGCTTCGAAGTCTGCCGGAGGGTACGACAGCGCTGGGACGCCAATGACCTGCCGGTGATCATGGTCACCGGCATGGACGACCTGGATTCGATCAATCAGGCCTACGAGTCGGGCGCCAACGACTTCATCGCCAAGCCGATCAACTGGCCGATCCTCGGCCACCGAGCGCGCTACATCCTGCGCGCGGCGCAGGCGGCGCGCAGCCTGCGCGACCTGGAGCAGAGCCAGGCCGCCATGGTGCGCGCGATCCCGGACATGATCTTCCTGTTCAGCCGCGACGGCTGCTACCTCGACTACAAGGAGGGTTACGGAACGGCGCCCTTCGTGCCGCCGGAGGAGTTCATCGGCCGGAACGTGACCGAGGTCTTGCCGGCCGATGTCGCCGATGTCCTTCAGCAGAGCATCAAGCGGGCGCTGGACAAGGGCGATCTGCAGTCGGCGGTCTACAAACTGCCGATGGGCGACGGCGTTCACCACTACGAAGCCCGCATTGCGCCGATCGGCTCGGACAAGGTGGTGGCGGTGGTGCGCGATATCACGCTGCAGAAGCTGAACGAGGAGAAGATCCGCCGCCTGGCCTATTTCGATACCCTGACTGGGATGCCCAACCGCCAGCACTTCATCGAGCGGCTCGACCACGAACTGTTGCGGGCCCGGGCGGAGAAGCGACGGCTCGCGCTGCTGTTCCTGGACCTGGACGGTTTCAAGCGCATCAACGACACGCTCGGCCACAGTACCGGCGACTACCTGCTGCAGGCGGTGGCCGACCGGCTGAAACAGAAGCTGCGGGCCGGCGACATCGTCTCCCGGCCGGCCCTGGACAACACTACTCTGCACTTCGCCCGCCTGGGCGGCGACGAATTCACCATCGTCCTGCCGGACATCGAGGAGGTGGGCGTGGTCCGTCAGATCGCCCAGCGCGTGCAGTCCGTCCTCAGCCTGCCGTTCACGATCGGTGCCGACGAAATCACCGTGACCTCCAGCATCGGCGTGGCCATCTTCCCTGACGACGGCGAGGATGCGGCGGCCCTGCTCAAGCATGCCGATACCGCGATGTATCACGCCAAGGACCAGGGGCGCAACAACTGGCAGATGTACGACAAGGCCTTGACGGACAAGGCCATGGCGCGGATGAGCCTGGAGAACGACATCCGCAAGGGCCTGGAGCGGGAGGAGTTTCTCCTGTTCTACCAGCCGCAGGTCCTGACCGGCGACGGACGCATAGTCTGCATGGAGGCGCTGATCCGTTGGCAGCATCCCGAGCGCGGCCTGGTGTCCCCGGCGGACTTCATCCCGGTGGCGGAGGAGAGCGGCCTGATCCTCCCCATGGGCGAATGGGTGATCCGGACCGCGTGCAGACAGGTCGAGGCCTGGCGCGCGGCGGGGCTGGACACCCCGCGCGTGGCGGTCAATCTTTCGGCGCGGCAGTTGCGCGCGGCGGATTTCATCGCGCGGGTGACCGCGATCATCGCCGAGACCGGCATCGGGGCGGATCTGCTGGAGCTCGAGCTGACCGAGAGCATCCTGATGGATTCGGAGCTGCAGCGCATCGAGGGCCTGCACCAGTTGCGTGCCCTGGGCGTGCATTTCTCGATCGACGACTTCGGTACCGGCTATTCCTCGCTCGCCTACGTCAAGCGCTTTCCGATCGGCATGCTCAAGATCGACCAGAGCTTCGTGCGCGGCCTGCCGCACAGCGCCAACGACGCCGGGATCACCACGGCGATCATCGCAATGGCGCGCAGTCTGGATCTGGAGGTGATCGCCGAGGGCGTGGAAACGCGCGAGCAGCGCGCCTTCCTGCAGTCGGCCCAATGCGGGAAGCTGCAGGGATACCTGTTCAGTCCTCCCGTGCCGCCGGAGAAGATGGAGCGGCTGCTGCGCGCTGCGCGGATCGAGCCGACGGCGCCTTAGGACGGGCGGGACCCATACGAACGAAATTCCCGGGGAGGAAACGCATGAGATATCGCGAAAGCGTGCAGCAGAGCGCGGAGTATCTGCGGCTGGCGCTGCAGCTCATGACGCGGCAGGGCACGCCGCTGCATCCGGTGAGCTACGCCCTCTGGTACGAATATGTGGCCGGCATCAACCCCAGGCTCAATGCGGAGGTCGATGTGCTGACGAAGGACGGCGCGCGCCTGAGCGACGAGGCGGCCAACGCGCTGTATCGCAAGCACATCGCCGACATCGACGAGGAGACCTCGCGGCGCATC